>DZDB01000004.1:13733-38086 GCA_022736605.1 Sideroxydans lithotrophicus | reverse complement strand
GTGGTTGGGGGCTCGCGTTTCAGCACGAGGCGGCGGTTTCCGCCAAGCGCATTCTTGAGCAGCCGCTGGCCTGGCAGGTTGAAATCGATCCGGTCAGGCGTTTCCTGTTCAATCGCTTTCCTTACAAGATGCTGTACGTGATTCGCGGGGAACGCATCATCGTGTTGGCCGTGGCGCATCAACATCGGAATCCGGACTACTGGATCGAGCGCATCGACACGCCATGACTGCTTACCAGGCCAAGAACTATCAGTCGCAAGTGCTCGACAGTGTGGAAGCCTACTTCCAGGCCTGCCACAAACTGCCGTCGCCCTCGATTGCCTTCACCGCCACCACCGAACGCCTGTGGGGGCGCGGTCAGGCCTACAACCCGCTGGTGGGCTTTCCGTCCGACATGCCGTATTTCTGCCTGCGCGTGCCCACCGGCGGCGGCAAGACCTGGCTGGCGGCGAAGAGCGTGGCGCTGGTCAACACGCATCTGTTGCGCACCGAGCACAGCGTCATTTTGTGGCTGGTGCCGAGCAAGCCGATCCGCGAGCAGACGCTGCGCGCCCTGCGCGACCGCCAGCATCCCTACCACACAGCCTTGACGGACGCCGGGCCGATCACGGTGCTGGATCTGGACGAAGCCAAGCGCGTGACGCGCGCCACGCTCGATACCTCGACCACGATCGTCGTCGCCACGCGGCAGGCGTTTCAGGTGGAGGAGGAGGAATGCCGCAAGGTGTACCAGTCGAGCGGCGCGCTGATGCATCACTTCGACAATCTCGCGCCAGTCCAGCGCGACGAGCTGCTGAAGGACGGCGCGGGCACGGAGCAGACCACGCCGTATTCGCTGGCCAACGTGCTGCGGCTGCGCCGGCCCTTCGTCGTCGTCGACGAGGCGCACAACAACCGTACCGAACTGGCGTTCGACATGTTGGCGCGGTTTCGACCCAGCGGGGTGATGGAACTGACCGCCACGCCCGATCTCACGCGCACGCCGTCAAACGTGCTGCACAGCGTGTCGGCCGCCGAGTTGAAGGCGGAAGAAATGATCAAGCTGCCGGTGGTGCTGGAAACCGAACCGAACTGGCAGCAGTGCCTGGCGGATGCCATCGGTCGCCGTGACGCACTGCACAAACTGGCCGACGAGGAGCGCCGCGCAGGCGCGGCCTATCTGCGGCCGCTGGTGCTGATTCAGTCGGAGCCGCGCCGAGCCGGCTTGGAGACGCTGGATTACGAGCGCGTGCGCAACGAGCTGATCACCAACCATCGCATTCCGGCGGAGGAAATCGTGGTCGCCACCGGCGAGGAAAAGGGGCTGGAGCAGATCGAAACGGACTACAAGGGCGGCATTGCCGACCCGGCCTGCCCGGTGAAATTCGTCATTACTCAAAAGGCGCTGGCCGAGGGCTGGGATTGCCCGTTTGCCTACATTCTGGTCAGCATGGCTTCGCTGCATTCGGCCACGGCGGTGGAGCAGTTGCTCGGCCGGGTGCTGCGGCAGCCGGGGGCGAGTCACCGGCAAACCAAAGCGCTGAACCAGTCGTATGCCTTCGTGGTGTCGCGCAATTTCGCGGAAACCGCGAGTGCGCTGCGCGACCGTCTGGTGGCCGGCGCAGGATTCGAACGGCGCGAGGTGAGCGAGTTTGTGATTGCCGCCAAAACCGATCAGGCGCGGTTTGATCTCGAAGGCCACGCCGGACGCGTGACCGTCCGGCCGGTGGCAATTAGCCTTTCCGAGAAACCCGACCTCAAGCACGTCCCCAAGCTTATTCGCGACAAGGTGAGCTGGGATGGGAAGCTGAATATCCTGACGATCAGCACGCCTTTGACCGAGGATGAGACGGCGCAGCTCACGGCATCGGTCACGTCCGAGGCCGCTGTTGCGGCCATTGCAGAAGCAGCCGAAACTAGCCGCACGACAGCCATCGAATTTTTTCAGACAGCGGCGGAGCTGGGCGAGCGTTTCTGCGTGCCGCAGCTTGCGTTGCGTATTCAAGGTAAGCTGGCCTTGTTCGACGATCTGGAATTGCTGGAGTATCCGTGGGATATCTCGCCCTACGATGCGACCCCGAGTGTCGGCGACATGACCACGTTGGGTGCGGGCTTGAAGGTTTCCGAGGGCGGCGAAATCGATGTAGACGCCGCCAGTGGCAAAGTCATTTCGCGCTTTCTGCCAGAACTGCAACGCGACCTGGGCTTGGCCTATCAGCCAGAGCATTGGGATGCGGTGCGTCTGGCGACATGGCTATGCCGCAATTTGCCGGAGCCATCGCTCACCCACGCAGCCAAACAGACCTTTGTCGCTGCATGGCTGAGCGCGCTGCTGCGCCGGGACGATTTCTCGCTGGCGCGGGTCAATCTACAGAAATTCATGATCCGCAACCTGATCGAAGCGCGCATCCGCGAGTTGCGCAAGCAGGCCGTGGTAAAAGCCTTTCAACAGACTTTATTTGGTGACGATGCGGCTACGCGCGTGGCTGTCAGCGATAGGTATGTCTTCGACTTTTATCCTCAGGCTTATGCGCCCAGCCGTGACTACGATGGCCGCTTTGGCCAATTTGATTTCCGCAAACATTTCTACGGACGGCTGGGTGACTTCGATAGCAGGGAGGAATTTGAATGCGCCTGCTGGCTGGATATGCAGGCGCAAAAGGGGTGTATTCAATTTTGGGTTCGCAACCTGGTACGGCGTGAGGGCAGTTCCTTCTTTCTACAGAAAGCCGATGGCCGGTTCTATCCTGACTTTGTATGCAAATTGCCAGACGGCAGCATACTTATAGTTGAGTATAAAGGGGCTAACAACTGGACCGATGCGGAGGATGATCGGGTCATCGGCGGGCTGTGGGCTGCCTTGTCCGCAGGGCGCTGCCGGTTTGTGATGGTGAAAGATAAAAACTGGGACGCGATTGACGCGTGCCTGGCACAGGTGAATTCACATGGCCAAAGCTAAAACCCTCTACGCCTGCACCGAATGTGGTGACACCTTGAGCAAGTGGCAAGGCCAGTGCCCGTCCTGCAAAGCCTGGAATACGCTGGTGGAAAGCATTGCTGAAACGGCTGCGCCGTCGCGTTACAGTGCGCTGTCGGTGGTGAGCGAGGTGGTGTCGCTGGCGGCGGTGGAAGCGGTTGAGGACGAGCGCGTTGCCACCGGTATCAATGAGCTTGATCGAGTGCTGGGTGGCGGGGTGGTGAAGGGCGGCGTGGTGCTGATTGGTGGTGATCCCGGCATCGGCAAATCGACGCTGCTGTTGCAGGCGCTGGCGGGCATGAGCGCGGCGCACACCACGCTGTATGTCAGCGGTGAGGAATCGGCGCGGCAGATTGCCTTGCGTGCGAGCCGCTTGCAGCTGGATGCCGACAGCCTGCAATTGCTGGCGGAAATCCAGCTGGAAAAAATTCTCGCCACGCTCAATCAGCACAAGCCGTTCATCGCGGTGATCGATTCGATTCAGACGGTATATTCAGAGGCGCTGCAATCGGCGCCCGGTTCGGTGGCGCAGGTGCGTGAGTGTGCGGCGCAGTTGACGCGCTACGCCAAGCAGACCGGGACGGTGATTTTTCTGGTCGGACACGTCACCAAGGAAGGTGCGCTCGCCGGGCCGCGCGTGCTCGAGCACATCGTTGATACCGTGCTGTATTTCGAAGGCGATACCAGTTCGGCGTTCCGGCTGGTGCGTGCGTTCAAGAACCGCTTTGGTGCGGTCAACGAGCTGGGCGTGTTCGCCATGACCGACAAAGGCCTGAAAGGGGTGGCGAATCCGTCGGCGATTTTTCTGTCGGGGCACAGTGCCGACGTGCCTGGATCATGCGTGATGGTGACGCAGGAAGGCACGCGGCCGCTGCTGGTGGAAATTCAGGCGCTGGTGGAAAGCTCGCCATCGCCCAATCCGCGCAGACTCAGCGTGGGGCTGGAGCAGAACCGGCTGGCGATGCTGCTGGCGGTGCTGCACCGTCACGCCGGGCTGGCGTGCTATGACCAGGACGTGTTCATCAATGCCGTGGGCGGGGTACGTATCAACGAGCCTGCGGCCGATTTGCCACTGCTGCTGGCGATTGTATCGTCATTTAAAAACAGGGCAATGCCAGACAAACTCGTGGTGTTTGGTGAAGTTGGGCTGGCAGGGGAAATTCGTCCGGTACAGCGCGGTCAGGAGCGTCTGAAAGAAGCCGCCAAGCTGGGCTTTACCCGCGCCATCGTGCCAGCGGCGAACAAGCCGAAGCAGGGCATTGCCGGGATGGAGATCATTGCGATTGAACGCTTGCAGGAGGCGGTAGACTATCTGCGAGAGCAGGGCTGAGTTATTTTTCCTGCTGCAACTTGCGTTTTTCGCGCTCCAGACGCTTGATCTGCTGGGTGGTAATGACCACGTCCGGGTACAGTTCGGTGTACTTCAGCAACAATTCCGCACGTTTGATTTTGAGCGCCTGCAGTTTCTTGTCCAGTACCGCAATCGCAACGCGGTTGGGGTGAGGCGCCGGGCTCACTGCTGTGGATGGCTTGTCTTCTGTTGTAAAGCCTGGCGCTGCTGACGGTGTCGGCTTGGGCGCTTCGACGTGCAACCTGTCGGCGGATGGTTTCGGCGCAGGCGATTTGCCCTGACGGCTGCTCGTGGGGGGCTGGTCGTTGGTTGTGACCAGCACGACAACGGCAATCAATACCGCAACCAGGGCAATGCCGATGCTGATCATCGTGAACAATGAGCGCAACAAGGCTTTGTCCGCGACGCGTGTCTTGGCACGTAACGCAGTAATTTCACCCGCCCGGTTTAAAGCAGGTTGTTTGGCAGAGGGTTTCTCAGCACCGTGCAAGGCGCGCAAGTCGGTCGCGATTTCACGCGCGTTGGCATAGCGTTCATGGGGGCGTTTTGCCAGCGCGCGCATGACAATCCGATCGTGTGCCGGGGTCAGTGCCGGGTTGATACTGCTGGGCGGCTGTGGCTCATGATTCATGATGCCGTAAAAAATGGCGCTCAGGTTGTCTCCCGCAAACGGGGTCACGCCGGTCAGCATTTCATACAACATCACGCCGAGTGAAAACACATCGCTGCGCCCGTCGATGGCCGTGCCCTGGACTTGTTCGGGTGACATGTAGCGCGGCGAACCGAGTAGTGCGCCAACCTGGGTCTGCGAACCGGACAAGATCTGCGCAATGCCGAAGTCGGTGATTTTTACCACACCACCACGTCGCAGCAGAATCACATTGCCGGGTTTGATGTCACGGTGTACCACGCCGTGCTGGTGCGCGTAAGCGAGACCATTGGCGATTTGCAGGGCGATGTGGACAGTGCGTTCGAGTGGCAATGCAGCGTGTTTTGCCAGTAGCTTGTCGAGCGATTCACCGTGCAGGTATTCCATTGCGATATAAGCGCTATCGCCGGATTCGCCAACGTCGTAAATGGTGACGATGTTGGGATGGTTGAGGCGACCCGCGGATTTGGCTTCGCGGAAAAAGCGCGCCTCGAACTCCGTCTGGAGTTCGCCCTTGCTCTCCATTTTGATCGTCTTGAGCGCGACGATGCGTTCGATCAGCGGGTCAAACGCTTTGTATACCTTGCCCATCGAGCCGCTTCCAATTTCGGCGGCGATTTCATAGCGCCCGAATTTAATCGGTGTGGGCACGATTTTTTTGGATTGTGTATCAGGCATCTGTCAGTTCAATGACCTGTCCTTTGACGGCGGCACTGTCGTCACCCATCAAGTATAGGTACGCGGGAATCAAACTGGCCAGCGTCAGCCGGTTTTCCTGGTGTTCGCCAGGATGCGTTTTACGGCGCTTGGGCGAATCGATCGGGCCGGGTATGAGCGCGTTGATCCGCAGTTGCGGATGCAGGTTCTCCCATTCCTGGGTCCAGATTTTAACCATCGGCTCGATGGCCGCCTTGGATACCGCGTATCCACCCCAAAACGCGGCAGGTGTGTGGCCGTGCGATTCGCCGGTGACAATCACCGAAGCCTGCGGTGCAAGTTTGAGCAGGGGCAGGCAGGCGCGTGTGAGGGCAACGGGTGCAATCAAATTGACACGCATCATGGTCAACCACTGTTCGGTGGTTTGCAGCTCAATTGGGGTCAGACTGTAAAACGCAGCGGCATTGTGCAAAATGCCATCCAGGCGCTTTAATTGCAGGCCAATGGAACCTGCCAGGCCTTCAAAAGCCTGGTCGTCAGCAGCGTTGAAATCAAGCGGGATGATAGCGGGTTTGCTGTGCCCGGCGGCTTCGATTTCGTCATAAACGGCTTCGAGCTTGGCGACATCGCGGCCATGCAGAATCACGGTGGCACCGTGGGCAGCGTAAGCCAGTGCGGCTTCTCGACCCATGCCTTGGCCTGCGCCGGTGACGAGAATGACCCGGCCTTTTAATAAATCCTTGGGTGCGCGGTAATTTTTCATGTGTGTTCCAGAATGAAGTGTGCGCATTTTACCCCGCTTCGTGTTGCAGCTTCGAGTGTGGCGGGATAATCGCTGTCAGTGTAGTCTCCGGCCAGATAAAAATCAGGCTGCGGGGTAAATTGGGATGGACGTTTTACGCCGACATCGCATGAGAACGTTGCGCGCTTTTCAACGATGACTTGATGCCACAATGGTGCGGGCAGCGTACCCAAAGCTGCGCGCAATTCCTGGTCGACCTGCCCCACCAGTTCGGCATGGCTGAGCGAACGGTAGCGGCCTTCGGCACTGATGACAACTGCCAGCAGGCCGTGCTGGGCGTGCGTGATACTGCGGTCGAACACCCATTGCGCAAATTCGCCGGATAAACCGAGCATATTTTCAGCCAGTTTAACGGACGGTGGATACTGCAAATAGACCGTAGCAATCGGTTGATAGCGCAACTGTGCCAGTGTCTCGCGCAGTGCGCCCAGTTGGGGTAAATCTGAGAGCAGACGGGCAGTCTGGTGCGGTCCGACGGCGCAGATGACGTGTGAGTAATGTTGCCTGTTCAGCGAAAATCCGTTGGTTTCGGTCACGATATTACTCACGGCGCACTCGCTGAAGATTTGACCCCCGCGCGCACGCACATAGGCGGCGGCGGGTTCTGGGAAGAGAGCGGACAGGTCGCGGCTTGGCAAGATCATGTCGCTGTCAGCGCGCCGCCGTACCAGGCTATCGCGCAATACGTTAAGGAAAACTTGTGCCGAGGCCGTGACCGGCGGCGTGTTCAGTGCGGCAATACACAGTGGTGACCAGAGTTTATCTACCAGTGTGACGGGTTGGTTGTGCTGTTTCAGCAGGCTGGAAACCGAACAATCGGTGAGCAGGGTAAAGCGCTTGAGCTGCTGCACCAGCATGAAGCGCAACGCGGCGTACCGTTCTGCGGTACTCAGTCCGGTGGCCGTGAGCAGCGCTATCAGGGTGTTGAATGGCGCAGGCAGGCGTGGTGCGCGCAGATGCATGCCACCCAGCGTGCGCAGCGTAAGTGGTTGGCGTATCCAGACATTGGCGTCAGGCGCAACCAGTTCAACCAGCCGCAGGGTTTCTGTATAGGCACCCAGCAGCAGGTGCTGGCCGTTATCCAGTGCCAGGTCGTTATGCTGCACGCGCCGGGCGCGTCCTCCCAGGGTTTTGCCAGCTTCGTATACCGTGACGTTCACGCCCTGTTGCGCCAGCGTGACGGCAGCTGCCATGCCTGCGTAGCCTGCACCGATAATGGCGACGTTCAAGCTTTGACCCAGGTGCGCCAGGCAATCCACAGCTTGCGCAGCGGGGTCAGCGCGGTGCGCTGGTGCAATACCGGATAGCGATCGTTGCGGATTTCGTCCAGCAGCGTGCGGTAGATCGCGGCCATGACCAGTCCGGCACGCTGGGTTTTACGATCCGCCGGGGGCAGCGCGGCGAAGGCCTGGTTGTAGTATTGCTGGGCGCGCTGATACTGGAATTCCATCAGCTGACGGAAGTTATCGCTGTCGCGGGCGTTGAGAATGTCGGCAGCGGTGACGTTGAAGCGCTCGAGTTCGTCCATCGGTAGATAAATTCGATTGCGCCGCGCATCTTCGCCGACATCGCGGATGATATTGGTGAGCTGGAACGCCAGCCCGAGGTCGGCGGCGTAGTGCAGCGTGGCGCGCTCGGTATAGCCGAAGATAACCGCAGACAGTTCACCCACCACACCGGCAACGCGATGGCAGTACAGGCGTAGCGATTTGAAATCGGCATAGCGCGCCTGGGTCAGATCCATTTCCATGCCATCGATGATTTCCTGCAGTTGCTCGGCGGGCAGGTCGAAATCTTTGATGACCGGTGCCAGCGCATGGCTTACCGGATGGTGAGGTTCGCCGCGATACAGGTCGTCGATTTCCTTGCGCCACCAGGCCAGCTTGGTCTGCGCCACGTGCGCATCGCTGCATTCATCGACAATGTCATCGACTTCGCGGCAAAAAGCGTACAGCGCGATAATGGCGCGGCGCTTGGGCTGGGGCAAAAACAGAAAGCTGTAGTAGAAGCTCGAGCCGCTGGCAGCGGCTTTGTCCTGGCAATATTGATTGGGATCCAAATGTGGTGTCCTATTTGGCGCGCAGCGCGCGATACAGCATGTTAAGCCAGTCGGCGGTGTTGAGCACCGGGCGCTGGCTGTAGATATCGCCACGGCTGTGGTGCAGTTTTTCCAGGATGGTGGCGCCCCCCATGATGATCATGCGTAATTCCAGCCCGATACGCCCCTTCAGGATTTTGCCTAGCGGCGCACCAGCCTGCAACAGTTTACGCGTACGCTCGATCTGCGCCAGCATGAACGGCTGCCACAGGCCACCGATGTCTTGACGTGCAATTTGGGCTTCGTCCACTTTGTATTTCAGCATGTCATCCTGTGCCAGATAAATGCGGCCTTTCTGATAATCGATGGCCACATCCTGCAAGAAATTGATCAGTTGCAGGCTGCTGCAAATGGCGTCTGAATACGCCAGGCTGCGCGCATCGGTTTCACCATACAGGGCGAGCATCAATCGACCGACCGGGTTGGCCGAGCGTTTGCAATAGTCCATCACTTCGCCAAAATTGGCATAGCGGGTTTTCACCACATCTTGCGAGAAGGCATCGAGCAAATCGTAAAACGGCTGCATCGGCAACTGGTGCTGGGCAATGACGCCGGATAACGCTACAAACAGGGGCGTATGAGGTGGGCTGCCGGATTCGATCCGGTGTAATTCGTCGCGGTAGGCATCCAGCGCCGCCAGGCGCGTATCGGCGTTCGCGGCACCTTCATCCGCGAGATCGTCGGCGCTGCGTGCAAAGCGATAAATGACCGCCACCGCATGGCGTAAACGGCGCGGCAATAATACCGATGCAACCGGGAAGTTCTCGTAATGGCCGACAGACATGAATGGATCGAAACAGGGCAGGATGGGCGATTGATTTGGCACAGTTGCTGACAGCCAAGCGGCAATTATATTACACTTGTTGGATTGCGAAAGTGGCGGAATTGGTAGACGCACTGGATTTAGGTTCCAGCGCCGCAAGGTGTGGGGGTTCGAGTCCCCCCTTTCGCACCACGTTTTCTGCATAACCGGCTGATCCGGTTATGCTTCAATTCAATGTCAGTAAGGATTTCCGCATGCAAGCCACCGTTGAACAAATCAGCACCCTGGAGCGCCGTATTCACCTGGCAGTGCCAATGCAACAGATTGAAACCGAAGTGACGACGCGTCTTAAGGACATTGCGCGCAATACCAAGCTGGACGGTTTTCGTCGTGGCAAGGTGCCGATGAGTATCGTCGCCAAACAATACGCGGGTCAGATACGCCAGGAGGTGTTGGGCGATGCGGTGGAAAAATCGTTCTCGGCGGCGGTGCGCGCCAATCAACTCAAGGTCGCGGGTTATCCTCGCATCGAGCCAAAAACCGATGCAGCCGCGCCTGATGCGATCGAGTTCTCGGCAACCTTTGAGGTTTATCCTGAAATTGCCCTGGGCGATATTTCAAACGCAAAAATTACCCGTTCTGTCGTTACCGTGAGCGACGCAGATGTCGATAAAACGGTGGAAGTGCTGCGTAAACAACGCGTTGAGTTTAACAGCGTGGATCGTGCAGCAGTTGCAGGCGATCTGGTGACGCTGGATTACACCGGCACCCTCAATGGCGAAGTATTTAGCGGCGGCGAGGCCAAAGGGTTTCGTGTGGTGCTGGGCGAAGGTCGCACCTTGCCGGAGTTTGAAACGGCCTTGATCGATGTGAAAGCGGGCGACAGCAAGTCGTTTGATGTGACGTTTCCGGCCGAATATCAGGCTGCGGAACTGGCCGGGAAAACCGCTACGTTTGCGGTTGAGGTGACCGATGTCAGTGCACCAAAGCTGCCAGAGGTTGACGCAGAATTTGCTAAAAGTCTGGGCGTGACGGATGGCGATGTGCAAAAAATGCGCGCTGAAATCCAGGGTAATCTGGAGCGTGAGGTGCAAAATCGCGTCAATGCCAAAGTGAAAGAGCAGGTGATGCAAGCGTTGCTGGAGTCGACCCAGATCGAAGTGCCGAAGTCTTTGCTCGATATGGAAATGCAGCGCTTGATGAAAAGCGCGCGCGACGACATGCAGGCGCGCGGGATGAACGTTCAGGATGTGCCGCTGTCTGCCGATATCTTCAATGAGCAGGCAAAACGCCGCGTCAGCCTGGGTTTGATACTGGCCGAGATGGTGCAGGTCAACGGCTTGGTGGCCAAGCCAGAACAGGTTCGCAAGTTGATTGAGGCATTTGCGCAAAGTTACGAAGATCCGCAGGAGGTGATAAAGTGGCATCATCAAAATCCTGAACGGATGCAGGAAATGGAGTCGCTGGCATTGGAAAACAATGTGGTCGAATGGGTGTTGGGTAAAGCCCGGGTTGATGACCAGGTAGTGGCTTTCGACGAATTGATGGGAAAGGCTTAACAGTATGACGGATAACCGCAATTGGGAGCCGCAAGGCTTGGGTCTGGTGCCCATGGTGGTCGAACAAAGCGGTCGTGGCGAGCGCGCTTATGATATTTATTCGCGCCTGCTCAAAGAGCGTGTGATTTTTCTGGTGGGGCCGGTGAATGAGGTCAGCGCCAATCTGGTGGTGGCACAAATGCTGTTTCTGGAATCAGAAAATCCGGATAAGGATATTTATTTCTACATCAATTCGCCGGGCGGCTCGGTTTCCGCCGGTTTGTCGGTGTACGACACCATGCAGTTCATCAAGCCGGATGTGAGCACCCTGTGTATGGGGCAGGCAGCCAGTATGGGCGCTTTTTTGCTGACTGCCGGTGCCAAAGGCAAGCGTTTTTGTCTGCCGAATTCGCGCATGATGATTCATCAGCCCAGTGGTGGATTCCAGGGACAGGCGTCGGATATCGAGATTCATGCCAAGGAAATCATTTATTTGCGTGCTCGGCTCAATCAAATGATGGCTGATCACACGGGGCAACTGGTTGAGACGATTGAAAAAGATACTGATCGTGACAACTTCATGAGTGCAGAAGAAGCGGTCAAATACGGCCTGGTCGACAAAATCATTACCAGCCGTGAACAGGCAATTGGTTAAGCTACCATCACTGAGAAGTAACGGAGATTTTTATGTCTGACAAAAGTAGTGGCGAAAAGCTGCTGTATTGCTCGTTTTGTGGCAAGAGTCAGCACGAAGTCCGCAAGTTAATTGCCGGTCCGTCTGTATTCATTTGCGATGAGTGCGTGGAGTTGTGCAACGATATTATCCGCGAGGAAGTGCAACAGGCGCAGGGCGGCAAAGCCGGCAAGTCTGACTTGCCGACGCCGCGTGAAATTCAGGAAATTCTGGGTGAGTACGTCATTGGCCAGGACAAGGCCAAACGTATCCTGTCCGTCGCCGTATACAATCATTACAAACGCCTGCGCCACCAAGGTGGCAAGGACGATGTTGAACTATCAAAAAGCAATATTCTGTTAATCGGCCCCACTGGCTCGGGCAAGACCTTGCTGGCGCAAACGCTGGCGCGCTTGCTGAATGTGCCGTTTGTGATTGCCGACGCAACGACGCTGACCGAAGCCGGTTATGTGGGTGAAGATGTCGAAAACATCATCCAGAAATTGCTGCAAAAATGTGATTACGATGTCGAAAAAGCCAAGAATGGCATTGTTTACATTGATGAAATCGACAAGATTTCTCGCAAGTCCGACAATCCGTCAATTACCCGTGATGTGTCTGGCGAGGGCGTGCAGCAGGCGTTGCTCAAACTGATCGAAGGCACGACTGCTTCGATTCCGCCACAGGGCGGCCGCAAACATCCCAATCAGGAGTTTGTGCAGGTCGATACCAGCAATATCCTATTTATTTGTGGTGGGGCATTCTCCGGGCTGGAAAAAGTCGTGCAAAACCGTTCTACCAAAGGTGGCATTGGGTTTGGTGCCGAGGTAAAGAGCAAGGACAACAGCCGTAACATTTCCGAATTGTTGCGGGATGTCGAACCGGAAGATTTAATCAAATTTGGTTTGATCCCTGAGTTCGTCGGCCGTTTGCCCGTGGTGGCAACGCTTGAAGAACTGGATGAAGCGGCATTAATGACCATCCTGACCGAGCCGAAGAATGCCTTGACCAAGCAATACGCCAAGTTGTTCGAGATGGAAGGCGCAGAGCTGGAGTTTCGTGATACGGCACTGTCGGCCATCGCCAAGCGCGCGCTAGATCGTAAAACAGGTGCGCGCGGATTGCGCTCGATCATTGAGCATGCCTTGCTGGATACCATGTTCGAACTTCCGTCTCTGGAGAATGTCTCCAAGGTAGTGTTGGATGAATCAGTGATATCGGGTGAAGGCAAGCCACTGCTGATTTATTCGGATCAACCAAAAGTTGCTTCCTGAACGCCACTGGAGGTTAAAACGTCCAGTAGCAGATTTTTTAAATTGTTTTTGCTTGGATTCAGGCACTTGCCGCGCACCGGTGGAGTTGTGACTTGAATTATATCAAGCCGCCCTGCATCTGGTGACCTGGTCATTTATTTCTGACATAAGGTTAAACACTATCATGGCCTTACTCCAAGACGCCGAAGCGCTTACTTTGCCCCTGTTGCCGTTGCGCGACGTGGTGGTATTTCCACATATGGTCATTCCCCTGTTTGTGGGACGGCCTAAATCCATTAAAGCACTTGAAACGGCGATGGAATCCGGCAAGAGTATTTTGCTGGTGGCACAAAAATCCGCAGCCAAAGATGAGCCTACGCCGGACGATCTGTATACGATTGGTACCGTAGCAACCATTTTGCAAATGCTGAAATTGCCCGATGGCACCGTGAAGGTGCTGGTAGAGGGCAATCAGCGTGCCAACGTTATTGAATACGCTGACGTTGATACCCACTATGTGGGGCGAGTCGAGATGGTCGCAGTAGACGACACCAGTGCCGACAACGAAGCTGAAGCGATGCGCCGCGCTTTGGTCACGCAGTTCGATCAGTACGTCAAGTTGAACAAGAAAATTCCACCTGAAATTCTCACGTCCCTGGTGGGTATTGATGAAGCTGGCCGTTTGGCGGACACCATTGCGGCGCACTTGCCGCTCAAGCTGGAACAAAAACAGGAAATTCTCGAGATGTTCCCGGTACGTAGCCGTCTGGAACACTTGATGAGCCTGATGGAAGGTGAAATTGATATCCTTCAGGTAGAAAAGCGCATACGCGGTCGTGTAAAGCGCCAGATGGAAAAAAGCCAGCGTGAGTATTACTTGAATGAGCAGGTCAAGGCCATTCAAAAAGAGTTGGGCGATCTGGAAGAGGGCGCAGATATTGATGATCTGGAAAAACGCATCAAGGATGCGCATATGTCCAAAGATGCGCTGGCCAAGGCTGAAGCCGAGTTTAAAAAACTCAAACTGATGTCGCCGATGTCAGCCGAAGCAACTGTAGTGCGCAGCTACATTGAAACACTGGTGGGCTTGCCATGGCGTAAAAAAACCAAGATCAGCAAAGATCTGAAAAAGGCGGAAGCGATTCTGGATCTGGATCACTATGGTCTGGAAAAGGTCAAAGAGCGTATCGTCGAATATCTCGCGGTGCAGCAGCGCGTAGAAAAGCTCAAAGGCCCGATTCTTTGTCTGGTGGGGCCACCCGGGGTCGGCAAAACTTCACTCGGACAATCCATTGCCAAAGCGACAAATCGCAAGTTCATCCGAATGGCGCTGGGGGGCGTGCGGGATGAATCCGAGATTCGTGGCCATAGACGTACGTATATTGGCTCCATGCCCGGCAAGATTTTGCAAAGCATGAGCAAGGTGGCAGTGCGTAATCCTCTGTTCCTGCTGGATGAAGTAGACAAAATGGGGCAGGATTTTCGCGGTGATCCGTCGTCTGCGCTGTTGGAAGTGCTGGATCCGGAACAGAACCACACATTCGCCGATCATTATGTCGAGGTTGAGTTCGACTTGTCAGACGTGATGTTTGTCGCAACGGCGAATACCTTGAATATCCCGGCGCCGTTACTGGATCGGATGGAAATTATTCGTCTGTCAGGCTACACAGAGGATGAAAAGGTCAATATTGCCGAACGTTATCTGGTTGAAAAGCAGATGAAAGCGAACGGTCTCAAACCTGAGGAGTTTGCTATTTCTGAAAGCGCATTACGCGACATCGTGCGCTATTACACGCGTGAGGCTGGGGTGCGCAGTCTGGATCGGGACATCGCCAAAATCTGCCGTAAAGGCGTTAAGGCTTTGTTGCTGAAAGCGGGTAAAGCTGCCAAGGTAACTGTGACCGCTCGCAATCTGGATAAATATCTGGGCGTTCGTCGTTTCAACTATGGCGTGGCGGAAAAAAATAACCAGGTAGGTCAGGTGACTGGTCTGGCCTGGACCGAGGTGGGCGGTGAGCTGCTGACGATTGAAAGCGTCTTACTGCCAGGCAAAGGCAAAATGATCACGACCGGACAATTGGGTGAGGTGATGCAGGAATCCATCCAGGCGGCTTTGTCAGTGGTGCGCAGTCGTTCAGCCGCCTTGGGTATACCGCAAGATTTTTATCAGAAAAATGACATCCACATTCATCTGCCAGAAGGGGCAACACCCAAAGATGGACCGAGTGCAGGGGTGGGAATCTGCACTGCCATGGTATCGGTGCTGACCGGTATTCCGGTACGGGCTGATGTGGCAATGACGGGCGAAATCACCTTGCGCGGCGAGGTTTTGCCGATTGGTGGACTCAAGGAAAAACTGCTGGCTGCACACCGTGGTGGTATCAAAACGGTGTTGATACCGGAAGAAAACGTGCGCGATCTGGTAGAGATACCAGAGAATATCAAGAACAAGCTGGATATTCAGCCGGTTAAATGGATAGATCAGGTGCTGAAAATGGCGCTGGAACGCTCGCCAGAGCCGTTGCCAGATGCCGTTGTGCCGGCAGGGGAGGTGGTGGCTGCAGTTACGCCGCCCCCCGAACCTGTTGCGATCATAACCAAACACTAGTATTTTTCGTAGCAATTAAATGCCGTTCAAGTGACGGCATTTTTTATATATGCGCAGCTAAGGCGCACTTGACGCAGAATTTTCAGGATTGTAATCAAGCGATTTCCTGATTTTTTGCACAGACCTGAAAGAATATAAGGGGATACACATGAATAAATCGGAGTTGATTGAGGCTATTGCTGAATCTGCTGATATTTCCAAGGCTGCTGCTGGGCGCGCGCTGGATGCAGCGATGCATGCTGTGCAGCTTGCATTAAAGCAGGGTGATGCAGTTACCCTGGTAGGGTTCGGTTCCTTTTACCTGGGTGAACGCGCAGCGCGTACCGGCCGGAATCCCCGTACCGGCGCAGAGATAAAAATAAAATCTGCAAAAGTTCCCAAGTTCCGGGCTGGAAAAGCATTGAAAGATGCAGTAAACTAGGCGGCTTCGGGTGCTTAGCTCAGCTGGTAGAGCGTCGCCCTTACAAGGCGAATGTCGGGGGTTCGAACCCCTCAGCACCCACCAGAATGTCAGTAGGGTAATTGGAGTGGTAGTTCAGTTGGTTAGAATACCGGCCTGTCACGCCGGGGGTCGCGGGTTCGAGTCCCGTCCACTCCGCCAACATTAAAGGCGAACGTTTGTTCGCCTTTTTTCTTATGCATTTCTTTTAATACAAGATCATTATGCTAGATGCAATTCGTGAACGTTCGCAGGGTTGGCTGGCCAAGGTCATCTTGGGTCTGATTACCATTCCTTTTATGTTGTGGGGCGTCGAATCCTACTTTGATAAAAGTAGCGGAGGCGATGTTGTTGCGAAAGTGAATGGCGATAGCATCACGCGCCAGGAGTTCGACCGTGCTATCAAGGGGCAGCAGCAGGAAATGCGTGCTTCTATGGGCGCTGCTTACAATCCTGCGTTGTTTGATGATCCAAAAATACGTCAAGGTGTGCTGGATGGTTTGATCAGTCAGCACCTGCTCATGGCCGCTGCTAAACAATCCAGACTGGTCGTAAGCGATGCTCAACTCGCGGCTACCATCGGTGCGCTGCCCGCGTTTCAGGAAAATGGCCAGTTTTCCCAGAGCCGTTATGATCAGGTATTGCGTCAACAGGGAATGAGTGTTGGCGAGTTTGAGAATCGTGTGCGCCAGGAGTTGTTAATCAATGACATGCGCAGTGTTTTCTCAGTGCCCAATCTGGTGCCGCCCAGTGTGATAGCCAGTTTCTTGCAGGCCTACGAGCAAAAACGCGAAATCAGTCTGGCAACGCTGACGCCAGCGCAATTTATGGCGCAAACCAAAGTGACATCAGCTGACATTCAGCGTTGGTATGATAGCCACAAGGCTGAATATACTTTGCCTGCCCAGGCACAGTTCGCGTTTGTGGTGTTGTCACAAACCGCCATTGCAAATCAAACACCGGTAAACGAAACCGCCATCCAGCAATATTATCAGCAGAATGCCAGTAGATTTAGTGAGCCGGAACAGCGGCGCGCGAGTCACATTTTGATCGCAGTGGGGGCGGGTGACGACGCACAGAAACGGGCAGCTGCCAAAGCTAAAGCCGAGGCGATCTATCAGCAGGTTAAAGCCAATCCGGACAAGTTCGCCGAATTCGCAAAACGCGATTCCAGCGATGCCGGTTCTGCAGCGCAGGGTGGTGATCTAGGCTGGTTTTCACGTAATTCTATGGTCAAAGCGTTTTCTGACGCAGCGTTTGGCTTGAAGGAAGGTCAAATTAGCGCACCAGTGCTGTCTGAATATGGCTATCACATCATTCAACTGACTGGTATCAAACCAGCCAAAGTGCAACCATTGGCAGCGGTGACTGCTGACATCAAGACTGAATTGCAAAACCAGCAAGCCGGTAAACAGTTTGCCGATATCGCGGATACTTTCAGTAATCAGGTATACGAGCAGTCGGATACGCTGGAACCTGTCGCAAAAACCCTCAAGCTGACAGTGCAGACCTCGGGCTGGATTACACGTAAAGGCGGTCAGGCCGCTGGCATATTGAACAATCCGAAAATGATCAGCGCACTGTTTTCCGATGACGTGCTCAAAAATAAACGCAATACTGAGGCGATCGAAGTTTCTCCCGGTACGTTGGCGTCAGCCCGTTTGCTGAATTACAAACCAGCCGCCTTGCAACCGCTGGAGACGGTGCGTGCTGCCATCGAGGCGCAGCTCAAGCAAACCCAGGCGATTGCGTTGGCGGCTAAACAGGGTCAGGCTGATCTTGGTCAATTACGTGCTGGCAAGGAGCCGGGTGTGAAATGGAGTGGGTTTATCAACGTGTCACGTCAGCAGCCTGGCGCTTTACCCCCCGTATTGCTGGAGCCGGTATTTCGTGTTGATGTGAATGCCTTGCCGGCCTACGTGGGCGCCGCTGATGCCAATGGTGTGTATACGCTGGTGCGAGTAACGCGTGTGCTTCCGCCAGTGCCAGCCGACGCGGCCAAGGTGAAAGTTGTGCAGAATGAATTGAGCCAGCTGATGGCGCAGACCGATTTTTCTGATTACCTGACCAGTTTGAAAAACAAGGCGAAAATCGAAATCAAAAAATCCGCGTTGGACAAGCAGGCACAGTAAATCTATTGAATAAAAAAACCTGCCATCTTATGTGGCAGGTTTTTTTGCGCCCTGATGTTTAACTCAGATCAGCGCCCATGCTGGTGTTGAAGCCAGCGTCAACATAGGTAATTTCGCCAGTAATGCCGCTTGCCAGATCGGACAGCAAGAAAGCAGCGGCATTGCCGACTTCTTCGATGGTGACATTGCGGCGTAACGGTGCGTTGCGTTCGACATGGTTCAGAATTTTGCCAAAATCGGCTATGCCACTTGCAGCCAGCGTCTTGATTGGGCCTGCCGACACGGCGTTCACGCGGATGCCTTTGGGGCCGAGGCTTTGCGCCATGTAATACACGTTGGATTCCAGGCTGGCTTTGGCCAGCCCCATGACGTTATAGTTTGGCGCGGTGCGAATTGCACCCAGATAGCTCAGTGTCAGCAAGGCGGCGTGGCGGCCTTGCATCATTGGCAGGGCGGCTTTGGCCAGCGCTGCAAAGCTGTATGAGCTGATGTCGTGCGCAATGTGGAAATTTTCGCGTGTTACCGCGTCCAGATAGTCGCCCTGCAATGCTGTTTTGGGAACAAAAGCGATGGAATGGACAATGCCATCCAGACCATCCCACGCTTTGCCAAGATCGGCGAATAGCTGCGCTATTTCAGCATCGCTCGCCACGTCGCATGGCAATACCAGATCACTGCCAAATTCTTTGGCAAAATCCGTAACCCGATCCTTGATTTTGTCACCCTGATAGGTGAAGGCCAGCTCGGCACCTTCGCGTTTGCACGCCTGTGCAATACCGTACGCTATCGAGCGATTGCTGATCAGGCCGGTGATGAGGATACGTTTACCCGCGAGAAATCCCATGGTTTTTCCTTGAATTGAATGGCTAGCGCATTATACCCGCAAGCGTCGTGACGCTTCACTTGGGCTGGGTTAAACTCGCGCCATATGAATGTATTCAGGCGCTTTTTCTGTTTGATTTTGCCCGTGCTCTTGAGTGCGTGCGGCGAAAGCACCTGGAATGATCCCTATCCGGCAACGCAACGAGACAGCAATACGCTGTATTCGGCGTTCAGTGAACGGCCAAAACATCTCGATCCGGCTCAGGCTTACAGTTCAAATGAAGCTGAATTTATCGCGCAAATTTACGAACCGCCGCTGCAATATCATTATCTGAAGCGGCCCTATACGCTGGTGCCGCTTACGGCAAAACAGTTGCCAACGGTGACTTATTACAGCGCAGACGGGCATGTATTGCCGGCAGATGCGCCAGCGCAGCGCATTGCAACCAGCGTATATGAAATTCATATCCAGCCTGGTATTTACTATCAACCGCATCCCGCTTTCGCGCGTAATGAAGCTGGCAAGTTGCGCTACTTTAATCTGGCGCCAGATGCGTTGAACGGAATCAACCATCTGCGTGATTTCGAGCACACGGGCACACGCGAACTGGTGGCTGACGATTACATCTATGAGATCAAACGACTGGCATCACCGCAAGTGAATTCGCCGATTTTTGGCGTGATGTCAGAGTATATCGTTGGATTCAAATCGTATGCTGCGCAATTAAAAACTGTTGCGCGAGAACAGCCACCGGGTCGTTATCTTGATTTAAACCGCTATCCGCTGACCGGGGTTGAGCAGGTTGATCGTTATACCTACCGGATTCATTTACTGGGCAAATATCCGCAGTTCCAATATTGGCTGGCGATGCCTTTTTTTGCGCCTGTCCCACCTGAAGTCGATCGTTTTTATGCGCAACCCGGGATGGCGCAACGCAATCTCTCGCTCGACTGGCACCCGGTGGGAACGGGTGCCTATTGGCTGACGCACAATGACCCGAATCGCAGCATGGTGCTGGAACGTAACCCGAATTATCACGGTGAGCGCTATCCTGACGAAGGCGAAGCGGGTGATAAGCAGGCGGGTTTACTGCGTGATGCAGGCAAGCCGCTACCGTTCATCAATACTGTGGTGTACAGCCTGGAAAAGGAGAGGATTCCGTACTGGAACAAGTTTTTGCAGGGCTACTATGACGCGTCCGGTATCAGCTCAGACAGTTTTGACCAGGCGATACAAATTGATGCCAAGGGTGAGCCGCAGGTAAGTGATGCAATGCGCGCCAAGGGAATAGGGCTGGTGACAGCGGTGACCACGTCCAATCAATTCTGGGGCTTCAACATGCTAGACAGCGTGGTCGGCGGGCAATCCGAGCGCGCGCGTAAGCTGCGTCAGGCGATTGCCATCGCGGTGGATTTTGAGGAGTACATTTCAATATTTGCCAATGGCCGCGGGATTCCTGCAAACGGGCCGATTCCGCCGGGTATTTTTGGTTATCGGAGCGGTGCGGCCGGGGTCAATCCGGTGGTGTATCAACTGGTCAATGGTCAGCCGGTACGACGCCCTATCAGTGACGCGCGGCGGTTGCTGGCTGAAGCCGGTTATCCGGATGGGCGTGACGCTAAAACCGGTGCGCCGCTGGTACTGTATTTTGATACGGCGGCGAGTGGTCCGGATGCCAAATCGCGGCTGGACTGGATGAGCAAGCAGTTTGCCAAGCTCAACATCCAACTGGTGGTGCGCAGCAGCGATTACAATCGTTTCCAGGACAAAATGCGGCGCGGTACCGAGCAACTGTTTGAGTGGGGCTGGAATGCCGATTATCCGGATCCGGAAAATTTCCTGTTTCTGTTGTACGGTCCGAACATGAAAGTAGGGAAAAATGGCGAGAATTCGGCTAATTACAACAATCCAGACTACGATCGCCTGTTCGATCAAATGAAATATCTGGATAACGGCCCGCAACGCCAGGCCATCATTGACCAGATGGTCACGCTGTTACAGCACGATTCACCTTGGTTATTTGGCTATTTTCCCAAGGCATTCAGCCTGCGTCATGCCTGGGTGTCGCCAAGCAAACCCAATTTGATGGCCAACAACACGCTTAAATACCGGCGCATTGATCCTGCCCTGCGCGACAAGCTGCGTAGCGACTGGAATCGTCCTGTTCTCTGGCCACTGGTTTTGCTGTTGCTGGCGGGTGTGGCGGCGATTGCGCCGGCACTCTGGGTTTGGCGACAGCGTGAGCGGGGAAAGGCACGGTGATCGCGTATTTGTTGCGGCGTATCGCTTACGCCCTGCCGATTCTGCTTGGCGTGAATCTGATTACCTTCGCGCTGTTTTTCGTGGTGAATACGCCAGATGATATGGCGCGCATGCATCTTGGCATGAAGCGCGTGTCGGTCGATGCCATCAGTCAATGGAAGGCAGAACACGGCTATGACAAACCCTTGCTCTACAATGATTCTGCAGCCGGGTTCAGCCAGCTGACAGATACCATCTTCTATGCAAAATCGGCACGCATGTTTGCGCTGGATTTTGGCGCGTCGGATGATGGCCGCGATATCTGGAATGAGATCAAAGTGCGTGCCGGCCCGAGTCTGGCGATCGCGGTGCCGGTGTTTGTGATTGGCTTGCTGGTGAACATTACCTTTGCTCTGTTGATGGTGTTTTTTCGCGCGACGTATCTGGATGTTTGGGGCGTGGTGCTGTGTGTGGCTCTGATGTCGATATCCGGCCTGTTTTACATCATTCTCGGGCAATTCCTGATTGCGAAATTGTGGCACTGGGTGCCTATTTCCGGCTTCAGTTCGGGGATTGATGCCTTGCGTTTCCTGCTGTTGCCGGTGCTGGTGTCGATCGGCGCCGGCATCGGCAGCGGTGCGCGCTGGTATCGCACGATTTTCCTGGAAGAAATCGGCAAGGATTACGTACGCACGGCGCGCGCCAAAGGTTTGTCAGAACGGCGCGTGCTGTTTCGCCACGTGTTGCAGAATGGCATGATTCCGATTCTGACCGGCGCGGTGGTGGTGTTGCCCCTGCTGTTTATGGGTAGTTTGATTACCGAGTCATTCTTCGGCATTCCTGGCCTGGGCAGCTACACCATCGACGCTATCCAGTCGCAGGATTTCGCGATTGTGCGCGCCATGGTGTTCATCGGTTCGGCGTTATATATCGTCGGCCTGTTGCTGACGGATATTTCTTACACACTGGTCGACCCCAGGGTGCGGCTGCAATGATGTTCAGGCCGGTGGTGCTGTGGACCGACGCGCTGATTTTTGTGCTGCTGGCGGTCATTTTGCTGTTCGCTGTGTATGTGCGGCGGCATGCCCATCTGCGCGCGCCCTGGCGCGGCGTGCTGCGCAGCCCTGCAGGACTGGCTTCGGCGATGGTATTGGCGGTGTTCGTGGTCATCGGACTGCTCGATTCGCTGCATTATCGTCCGGCTTTGCCGGTGCAGTCAGGCCAATCGGCGCACTACGGCGTTGAGGTGCTGAGCGTGCTGGATCGCCTGTTAACGGATCTGCGCACGCATACTGAAAAAACCTATTCCGCACCGCTGGCAACCCATTTGTACGCCAGGGAAACGCGGTTGCAGCCCGATGGCCACTCAGCCCGGGTTTACCCACGCCTTGAATATGGTGGCGCCCAGTTGGCTGATCCGCAATCAGACTGGATAGCGGACATAGAACGGCGTATTGCAATCGGCAGCGCAAAGGGGCTGGTGCTGGCGGGCGTGCTGCTACTGATTGCCCTGGCAGGGCGGGCATTCAAGACGCGTACAGGACTGGCTCAGGCGGCGCGAGACATCAAGACTGGCGCACTGCCCTGGCGCACAGTAATTGTCATGCTCACATTGCTCGCAGTGAGCGGCTGCGTGCTGGCCGAACTGGCGGCGGGCTACCATGTATTCGGCACCGATAAAGTGGGACAGGACGTGTTGTATGGCACGCTCAAAAGTATTCGTACCGGTCTGGTGATTGGCACGCTGACAACGCTGGTGATGCTGCCGTTTGCCTTGTTGCTCGGCATCACGGCGGGTTACTTTCGCGGCTGGGTGGATGATGCCATTCAATATATTTACACCACACTCAACTCGATTCCCGGCGTGCTGTTGATCGCTGCCGCCGTGCTCATCATGCAGATTTATATCGAGGCGCATCCTGATGTGTTTGATACGGCGGCAGCACGCACCGATTTTCGCTTGCTGTTTTTATGCCTGATCCTCGGTGTTACCAGCTGGACCGGGCTGTGTCGGCTGTTGCGCGGCGAAACCCTGAAACTGCGCGAGCTGGATTATATTCAGGCGGCAACGGCGTTCGGCGTCTCCGACTGGCGCATTATCACGCGCCACATCCTGCCGAATCTGCAGCATCTGGTGCTGATTTCGGTGGTGATGGATTTTTCCGGCCTGGTGCTGGCCGAGGCGGTACTGTCTTATGTCGGCGTGGGCGTCGATCCGGCAATGCACAGCTGGGGCAATATGATCAATTCGGCCCGGCTGGAAATGGCGCGTGAGCCGGTGGTGTGGTGGCAATTAACGGCCGCGTTCGTCTTTATGTTCGCACTGGTGCTGGCCGCCAACCTGTTCGCTGACAGCGTGCGTGATGCTTTCGACCCACGTGGCAAGCGTATAGACGTATATGAATAGCCAGGATCCGCTATTGCAGGTGGTGAATTTGCAGACGTACATTGGTGCCGTGCGGGCGGTGGATGGTGTCAGCTTCAGCATCGCGCGCGATGAAACGTTTGCCCTGCTGGGCGAATCGGGTTGCGGCAAGTCGATGACGGCGTTGTCGTTGATGCGCCTGTTACCAGAACAAGGCCGGATTATCGCCGGTGAAGTGCGGCTCGATGGGCAGGAACTACTGGCGCTACCGGAGATGAAGATGCGCGACTTGCGCGGCGGGGCAATCGGCATGATTTTTCAGGAGCCGATGACCAGCCTTAACCCGGTTCTGAACGTGGGCGAGCAGGTGATGGAAGCCCTGCGCCGACATGCTGCGATGGGACGTACTGATGCACGGGCGGCGGCAGTCGAACTGCTGAGTGCGGTTGGTTTGCCGGATCCAGGCCAGCGTCTTGCTGAATATCCGTTTCAATTATCCGGCGGCATGAAGCAGCGCGTGATGATCGCCATTGCCCTGGCCGGCAATCCGCGCCTGTTGATTGCGGATGAGCCAACCACCGCACTGGATGTGACGATCCAGGCGCAGGTGCTGGCGTTATTGCGTACACTTCAGCGCGCGCGCGGCATGGCGATGTTGCTGATTACCCATGATCTCGGCGTTGTATCGGAAATGGCCGATCGGGTCGGCGTCATGTACGCAGGCGAACTGGTTGAGATTGCGCCGCGTGAGCAATTTATGCGCGCGGCTTTCCATCCCTATAGTCGCAAGTTATTTGCTGCGCTGCCCAGCCGTTTGCGTCGGGGTGAGCCGCTAGCGGCCATACCTGGCAGTGTACCCCCGTTAGATTCAGACTTTGTCGGCTGTCGTTTTGCTGCGCGTTGTGACTTTGCTTTTGCCCGCTGCAGTATTGAAGCGCCTGGCTGGTCAACCCGGATAGCAGGACATACTGTACGTTGTCATCTGGCCGAATCGGTACAGCAAGA
>DZDB01000004.1:0-13633 GCA_022736605.1 Sideroxydans lithotrophicus | reverse complement strand
GATGCTTACAGCTCGCTCAATCCGCGTCTGCGTGTCGTGGATATTCTGGAAGAAGGCATGCTGGCGCTCGGGGTGGAAGTGTCAGCTGCCGGTCGTAAAAAAGCAATTGCCCGCCTGCTCGATCAGGTTGGCTTGGCACAGTCATCGCAATACCGCTATCCCCATGAATTTTCCGGTGGGCAGCGCCAGCGTATCGCCATCGCCCGTGCGCTTGCGGTGCGGCCAAAGCTGATCGTGTGCGACGAACCCACCAGCGCGCTGGATGTTTCGGTACAGGCACAAATTCTGAATCTGCTCAAGGAGTTACAGTTTGAATTGGGCTTGAGCTATTTGTTCATCACACACAACCTGCCCGTGGTGGATTACCTAGCGCAACGGGTGGCGGTGATGTATCTGGGACGGATCGTAGAAACGGGCGATGCGCTGTCGGTATTGGGGCAGCCGCGACATCCTTACACTCAGGCACTATTGGCTGCGGTGCCAGGCTTGACTGGTGAGTCAGCTAACCCAGTCATGCTCAAGGGCGATCTGCCGTCACCAGCACAACCACCTGCTGGTTGTCACTTTCACCCACGTTGCCCGCACGTGATGGACGTTTGTCGCAGTGTCTACCCAGCAGTCACTAAGCTCGATGCAACGCACAGCGTGCGTTGCCACTGGGTTGTCAGGGCATGAAGACGAGCCGTAAACGAGCTATTTAACCTTCGTGCAATTCGAGTTTGACGCCGGGTTTGAGGTTGGCTTTGTGTTTCATGCTGTTCCAGCGCTGGATATCGGTCACCGCAACGTCAAACTTCTGCGCGATGCTGTATAAGGTATCTCCCCGTTTCACTGTGTAGTGTTTGATTCTTTTGCCTGGCTTTGCTTTGGCCAGCTTGAGGACAGTCTGTTTCTCTTTGTGCTCAATGGTATCGGTAGCGGCGATCTGCAATTCCGCGCCAGCTTGTACTTTAATGCTGCGCAGATGATTCCAGCGTTTGAGCTCTGCCAATGTGACATGGTGGCGTTTGGCGATGGAAACCAGTGTTTCGCCTCGTTTCACGATTACACGACGGGTACGCGCCACGATGGTTGGCTCTTTTTTGGCAGCCGTATCGGCCTTTTCTGGCCGTGATGTTGCGATAGCCAGTTGGTCCGCAGCGGGGTTTTTTTCCAGTGGAACCAGCAAGGTGTGGTCTTCAGTCAGTTTGCCTTTACGATTGACAGCAAATTCATTGTGCTGCTTTAACCATGCCAGGGTCACGCCGAATTTTTTGGCGATTCCGACCGCGCTATCACCGGCTTTGGCTGAATAAGCTTGCCAGCTCACCAACGGCTGGTCATAGTTTTTCAGATTAGTCGTAAACGCATCGGCTTTATCGACCGGCAACAAAATCTGTTGCGGCGTGTCCGAACGTACTATGGGCTTTTTGTAGGCTGGATTGAGTGATTCAAACTGGGTCAGCGGTATGTCAGCCAGTTTGGCTGCCAGTTTGACATCAATGGGATTTTGCAAGCTGACCTTGGTGAAATAGGCCTGATTCGGAATGCTGCTCAGGCTCATGCCGACCATGGCAGGATCGGAAACGATTTCTTTAACCGCCATGAGCTTGGGGACATAGTCGCGCGTTTCTGCGGGCAGTTTGAGACTCAGATAATCGGTTGGCAGGCCGGCCGCCTGGTTTTTGGCAATGGCGCGAGAAACGCAGCCTTCACCGCAGTTATACGCGGCGAGGGCTAATTCCCAGCTGCCAAACATGGTGTGCAACTTGTCGAGATAATTCAGTGCCGCACTGGTCGCTGCCACGATGTCGCGGCGGCCATCGTACCAGCCATTTTGTTTCAGACCAAAATCCTTGCCTGTGGAGGGAATAAACTGCCAGATGCCCGACGCATGGCTGCGCGAATAGGCCATTGGGTTGAAGGCGCTTTCGACAATCGGCAATAGCGCGATTTCTGACGGCATGCCGCGCTTTTGAACTTGTTCCATGATATGAAACAAGTACATTTTGCTGCGTTCGATGGTGCGCCGCATGTAGTCAGGACGCTGTGCATACCAGTTCACGCTGTTTGCTACTTGCGGTGAATCGAGCGGCGACATTGAAAACCCGCTGCGTATGCGTGCCCATAGATCGGTTGGAGCCGTTGTACCCGCATTACCCGTCAAAATTGGCGCAGGGACAGCGGTATCGGCCAAATCTGGATTGTCGGCTGGCAGGAAGTTGCCAGAATCGGAGTAGGCTGGATTGATCTGGCCGCTGGCTGGCGGGGTATTGGTGGTGACGGCAGGTGTTTTTATTGTGCTGTCGACGGGCGCGGCAGGTGCTGCTGCAACCGGTTCAGTTGGGTTGCCCGACATGTAATCATCAGCCAGCGCTGCACAGGGAGCGGTTACACAAACCCCCAGCAGTATGATGTGCAAAGCATGATTCAATTGCTTGTGGCGAAAAAATATATCCATATATCGACCCGATGGTAACGGAGCAAGACGTCTTGAGTCAAGCCAAGTTTGCCTGATAAAACAACGCCTAAAATTGATTTTTCAGGGTGCGTATCGCGCTAAAAACAGCGATTTCATCGGGAAGAACTTGATTTAAATGATGTTCGGCAGCTGATCGCAAAACTTGAGTGTTACAGCGTAAAAACGGATTGGTCGCTAGCTCAAGACCGATTGTCGATGGCAAGCTTGGCTGTTTTTGCGCACGCTTGATTTGCGTATCTTTGGCGCGTTGTTGCAATGCCGGGTTATTGGGTTCGAGCGTCAACGCGAAAGCAATATTAGCCAGTGTGTATTCATGTGCGCAGTAAACTGCCGTTTGTGTGGGTAGCTGCGCCAGTTTGTTTAGCGAACTTAACATTTGCCCAGGCGTACCTTCAAATAATCGGCCGCAACCGCACGCAAACAGGGTGTCCCCACACAGCAATATATCTGTACCATAATAAGCAATGTGGCCTAGCGTGTGACCGGGTACGTCGATTACGGTGAATTCGAGCGCGAGTTCAGGCAGGCTGACGATGTCGTTTTCATGCAGTGGATGGGTTAATCCCGGGATTGATTCATTGGCTGGCCCGTAAACCGGCACAGGATATTGCTGCAACAGCGCCAGGTTGCCGCCGGTATGATCTGCATGGTGATGAGTATTCAGAATGGCGCACAGTTGCAGTTGATGATGAGCCAGATAATCCATCACAGGTTCAGCATCGCCTGGGTCCACCACGGCAGCGTGGTGTCCGCGCTGAATCAGCCAGATGTAATTATCGGTGAATGCGGGTATGGGCAGAATGCGAATTTTCTGTAACATTTTTGCAGCATAGCATGGTGCGTTATGGCTGAAATGATCTGCACACTGCAACAATGGCTGACGACCCCGCTGGGACAATATGTACTGGCGCGGGAGCAGGATTATTTTGATCGTATGGTGGCCAATATTTTTGGGTTCAATGCGTTGCAGTTGGGCATGTCCGAGCAGGATCTGTTACGTAACTGCCGTATTCCAAAATGCTACCGTGTTGCAGATGGTGGGGGGGGCGACGTGGTTGCCGATGTCGCAAGTCTGCCTTTCGCCAACCAATCCATTGATCTGGTGGTCATGCCCCATGTGCTCGAATTTGCTTCCCACCCTCATCAGGTGTTGCGCGAAGTGACGCGTGTGCTAATGCCGGAAGGCCGCGTCATAATGAGCGGATTTAACCCCTGGAGTTTATGGGGTGCACGACGCAAATTTCAGCAGGCTGATGCAGGTTACCCCTGGTGTGGTCAGTTCATTAACTTGCCGCGTTTGAAAGACTGGCTCTCATTGCTGGGCTGTGAAACTGAAGCAGGCCGCATGTGTTGTTATGCGCCGCCATTCATACGTGAGCCATGGTTGCAACGCTTTGCTTTCATGGAAGCGGCTGGGGATCGCTGGTGGGCTATGGGCGGCGGCGTATATTTCATCCAGGCCATCAAGCGTGTGCAGGGTATGCGGCTGATTACGCCAAACTGGCGCGAACCAGTCACTAAAGCTGCAGCGATGGCGCCGACAGCGCGCAAAGTTGTTAATTTAAATCAATACCGAAAGTTGAAGCATACAGATGAGTGACAAGGCGGTGCAGGTAGTGGATATTTATTCGGATGGGGCGTGCAAAGGCAATCCGGGTATTGGGGGGTGGGGCGCATTGCTCGTCTGCGGTGAGCACCGCCGGGAGTTGGTCGGTGGGGAGCGCATGACGACAAACAACCGCATGGAGATGATGGCGGTGATCGAAGCGCTGCAAAGCCTGAAAAGCCATAGTAACGTATGTATTCACACCGATTCACAATATGTGATGAAGGGCATGACGGAATGGATGCCGGGCTGGAAGCGCCGTAATTGGCGCACCAGCGCAAATGCACCAGTAAAAAATGTGGATTTGTGGCAACGTCTGGAGGCTTTGACGAGTCAGCACGCAGTAGAATGGTTCTGGGTAAAAGGGCATGCTGGGCATCCTGGTAATGAGCGAGCTGACGCGCTGGCGAATCAGGGTATCCTGACTGTTAGCTAAGGGACGGTTGAAAATAACGATAAGGACGCAGGCATGCGACAAATATTTCTCGATACTGAAACGACGGGCCTGGATCCCCGACAAGGTCATCGCATCATCGAAGTAGCCGGGGTGGAAATGCTGAACCGGCGTCTGACCGGTAACCGTTTTCACCGCTACCTGAATCCGGATCGTGAGATTGATGCAGGTGCCATGCAGGTACACGGCTTGTCCAGTGAGTTCTTACAGGATAAGCCGCGCTTTGCCGATATCTATGATGAATTGATTGCATTCATGCAGGGCGCCGAACTGGTGATCCACAACGCCCCGTTTGATCTGGGTTTTCTCAATGCCGAATTGAAACTGCTGGGGCGCCCACCGATGCAGGACAGTTGTCCGGACGTCATTGATACACTCAAGCTGGCCAAAGAGCTGCATCCAGGCCAAAAAAACAACCTTGATGCTTTATGTCGTCGATACGATGTAGACAATACCAGTCGTAGCCTGCATGGCGCGCTGCTGGACGCCGAGTTGCTGGCCGCTGTCTATATTGGCATGACGCGTGGTCAGGAAAGCTTGAGTATGGAAGTTGAGGCGACGCCACTACACTTTGCTGCGACTGCTGGCAGTTTAAGGGTGCCGTTGCGAATCGTGACTGCGTCGCCCGAAGAATTGCTACAGCATGAAGCGGTTCTCGATACCTTGATACAAGAGAGCAACCATGTGATGTGGCGAGTTGCATCGCCAATTCAATAGATATCACGTCTGACTCATTGTGTCGTCATTCGTAACTTCACAACACAAGCGTAGTTGGTTACATCAGCTGCGCTCAGTGTGTTGGGGTGGTGCGTGTCTATTGGCTGCCTGTCTGTTGGTTACGCCTGCCCATGCGGCCGACGTGCTGGTTTTGTTAAGCGAAGACGGCGCAGCGTATCGGGAAGTGGCTGATAGCCTCAAGCTTCAACTGGCTCAGGAAAAACCGACACTGAGTGTTACAGTTGAAACGCTGAATGGTGTGGATGACCTCGCAGCCAGAGAATCCCGGCTGATTTTGAGTGTTGGCTTGAAAGCCACAGAAGCGGCATTGGAACGACAATTGCGCACCCCTGTTTTGGCGACATTGGTGCCTAAAGACGGTTTTGACATGTTGTCGCGGAGTGCAATCGCTGATCGCCGGATGCTCAGCGCTATCTATCTTGATCAGCCCTATTCACGGCAGTTTGCACTAATCCGGCTGGCATTTCCCGGGCGTAATAAAGTGGGCATGCTGCTGCAACCCGGCGAGCAGTCCAAACAGGAGGCACTCCAGGTTGCTGCCAAGGCTCAGCGTCTGCAACTGGTGAGCGCCGAGGTTAATTCGGATATTGGCCTGTTGCCCATTCTGGAGCGTGTGCTTGCTGGCAGTGATGTATTGCTGGCTTTGCCCGAGCCCCGGCTTTACAACAAAAATACCATTCAGAGCGTGTTACTTACCAGTTATCGTTATCGCGATCCTCTGGTGGGATATTCACAAGCGCTGGTACGTGCCGGTGCGCTGGTTGCGCTGTATTCCAAACCTGCGCAAATTGGCCGCCAGGCGGGTGAAATAGTCGTCCGTACGTTTAATTCCGGTAGCCTGCCGCCGCCGCAATATCCCAAATATTTTAGTGTGAGCATCAACCAGCAGGTTGCGCGCTCACTGGGCATTCCCGCACCCGATGAAATCGGTCTACATGAAGCACTACAGCGTTGGGAGCAAACGCAATGAGTGGATGGAGCATACGGCATCGAGTGTTGTTGCTGGCTTTACTGCCGGCTACCTTACTCACTTTGTCGCTTGGTTATTTTTTTACCGTGTCGCGTATTACCGATCTGGATCAGGCACTGCGAAATCGGGGTATTGCGATCGCGCGTCATCTGGCACCGGCAAGCGAATATGGTGTTTTCTCGGGTAACCGTGAGATTTTGCAGCATTTGGCTGATTCAACGCGGAATGATCCAGATGTTATCGCAGTGGCAATAACGGATCGTAAAGGCAACATGCTTGCCCATTATGGCAAGGTGAACAAATTGTTTATGGACGCGGCACTGGTGCCTGTTTCAAACAGCGAAGCCAACGCCGAACAAGTGACAGTCAGTCAACATGACAATCACCTGATATTTCGAACACCCATCATTCAGACTGTGGTGCAGGTAGATGACTTTGCCTTTGAGTCACAACCGCTAGCAGCGGATTCGGTGGGCGCTAGCAATCGACTGGGTTACGTCGCAGTCGAGCTTTCGCGTAAAGCTACGTTAAAACGCCAGAATGAAGTATTGCGCAGTGCCGCTTTGCTGGCACTGACAGCTTTGATCGCCACTGCGTTACTGGCGTTACGGCTGGGGCGTGACATTACAGTGCCGATTATCAAGCTGGTGGCTGCCGTCGATAAAATTGGCAAGGGCAATCTGGAGGTACGGGTCAAGCTGGAACGGGGCGACGATGAGTTTCGTGCGCTCGAAAACGGTATCAACGGCATGGTCGTCAAGTTGCATACGGCACACGACTATTTGCAGGAACAAGTGCTGCAGGCCACCGCCAAGCTGAGTTATCAGGCGAGTCATGACATGTTGACTGGCTTGATTAACCGGCGTGAATTTGAAATCCGGCTGGAACGGGCGCTACTTAGCGCGCAACAGCAGGGGCGTGAACACGCGCTGTGTTACATGGATCTGGATCAGTTCAAGATTGTCAATGACAGTTGCGGCCACGTTGCCGGCGATGAGCTCTTGCGCCAGTTGACCTTGCAATTACAGCACGAGGTGCGTGAACGCGACACACTGGCACGATTGGGTGGCGATGAGTTCGGTCTGTTGCTGGAAAATTGCCCGGCAGAAAAAGCCATGGAAATCGCTGAAATCATGCGTCTCACGGTGCAGAATTTTCGCTATGCCTACAACGGGAAATCGTTTTTGGTGGGTGTCAGCATCGGCATGGTCATGCTTAATCAGGATAGCGATAATGTAACCAGCCTGCTGACGGCGGCTGACGCGGCGTGTTATGCCGCTAAAGACAATGGCCGTAATCGTATCCATCTGTATGAACCGCAAGACGGCGAGTTGGCTAAGCGACGGGGCGAAATGCAGTGGGTTAACCGCATCCATTCAGCCGTTGCAGAGAACCGCCTGCGCCTTTATTTCCAGGAAATTCAGCCGCTTAACCAGACCCTGCAAGGGCGTCATGTCGAAGTGTTGTTGCGCATGCTGGATGAAGAGGGACGTTGTTTGTTGCCGATGACTTTTATTCCGGCCGCAGAACGCTATCATCTGATGCCGATGCTGGACCGTTGGGTGATGGAAAACTGTTTCCAGTTGTGCGCAAGCCGTTTTGCCCTGAGTGAAGCTGGTTTGAATACGCTGGCAGTCAATATTTCGGGCGCATCGCTGTGCGATGAAGGCTTTGTCAGCTTTTTGACCGAACGGCTGACACAAAACACGATAATCGCGAAATCACTTTGCATTGAAATTACGGAAACCGCCGCGATTACCAATCTGGCGGCGGCTAAACAGTTTATTGCCGGCCTCAAAAAACTGGGCTGTCGTTTTGCGTTGGATGATTTTGGCAGTGGCTTGTCATCGCTTAATTATCTGAAAAATCTGCAAGTTGATTATCTCAAAATTGACGGCGCGTTTGTCAAGGATATGGCCGGTGATGAGATTGACTGCGCGATGGTCGAGGCGATCAATAAAATTGGCCATCAAATGGGCTTGAAAACCATCGCTGAATTTGTGGATAGCGCTGCTATCCTGGATAAACTGAAGGCAGTCGGCGTGGATTATGCCCAGGGTAACTGGATCCATATGCCTGCAACCATTGACGATTTATGCCCGGATGAATGAGGGTTCGTGCCGACGCAGCAGTAGGCTGGCACAGATTCAATGGCTGATTTTTTTGATGTGACGGCGCAAGTTTTGACGTGTTGCTTCAATAATCTGGTCCGCCACGACTTCTGCGTTCACCTTGAAACTGCCGTCATCGATAGCGTGTTTAACCGCTTTGATTTTGGCCAGATTCGATTCTGATTCGTTTTGAGATTTCACGGTGCGAGTTCGTGTAGCAGGCTTACTGGAAGCAGTAGCGGGTGGTGTGGTTTTTTTATTTTTCAAAGCAGACTTTCCACTCAGGTGAGATGCATACAAACACGTTCACTTGAGTATCGGCAGCCTGCGCACCAACTTTAGCTTCCCAGCAGCGGGATAATGCCATCCAATCCAGTAAAATTGAGCGCGTAACTCGCCTGCGCGCGCACCACCGGCTTGGCATGATAGGCAATCGACACACCTGCTGCGGCCATCATTTTCAGATCATTTGCACCATCTCCCATCGCCACTACTTGATGTGCTGCCAGTCCCAGCACATCACGCAGGTGACGGAGCTGTGTCGCTTTGCCCTCGGCATCCAGTATTGCGCCGAGCACGCGTCCGGTCAGCTTGCCGTTGGCGATCTCCAGCGTGTTGGCCATCGCCGCGTCCAGTCCCAGGCGGTTTTTCAGGCGCTCGGTAAAAAATGTGAAACCGCCCGATACCAGCAGGGTTTTAATGCCATGCGTCTGGAGTGTGGCGAGCATTTTTTCGGCGCCCGGCGACAGCTGCAGACGCTCGTCGTATACACGTTGCAAGGCTGATTCATCCAATCCTTCAAGCAGGGCAACGCGGCGCGTCAGACTTTCGGAAAAATCGATCTCGCCACGCATCGCCGCCTCAGTAATTTCGGCTACCTGAGATTTGATTCCGATCATGTCGGCGATTTCATCAATGCACTCAATGGTGATGAGGGTGGAGTCCATGTCCATCACCACCAGACCAAAATCACTTATTTTTCGTGTGTTGGGCACAAAAGCGTAGTCAAGGCCGGATGCCAGAGACAGCGACTCGACTTCGGGCTGGGCATTGAGATCGGCACCCGGCAAACGAAACGCCTGTTGCGTGATGGCCTGAATCTCGCTTGCGCCGGATAGCTTGGCCAGTTGCTTGAGTGACTGGGTGGAGATGGATTTTGATTGAATAATAAGATTGTAATTCATATTGTTAAGATAGCTCTTTAAACAGTTTTATAATGTTATCAACCCGCGCTGGCAAGCTGGCTGAGGCAATTTTAATGCGCAATTTATCCGGCCCGGCCAGTTGGTAATGACGTCGGGTTTGAATCAGTTCAATAATGCGAGCAGGATCGATTGGCGGATTGACAACGAATTGCAAATTGATTGTTTCATTTGAGGCGTCCAGCTTGGCAATGCCGAGTGGCTTTGCCAGCAGGCGCAGACGGTGCGATTCAAGCAGTGCTTGCGCGGGTTCTGGCAACAGGCCAAAGCGATCCACCAGTTCAGCGTGCAGATCGTCAAGCTCGTCGCTGTTACTACAGTTGGCAAAGCGTTTATACAACACCAACCGTTCGTGGATATCGCCGCAATAACGGTCAGGGAGCAGCGCTGGGGTGTGCAGATTGATTTCGGTAGTGACGCCGAGCGGCTGGTTCATGTCCGGCTCAATACCTTTCTTGAGCGCATTGACAGCGTGGCTGAGCATGTCGTTGTACATGCTGAAGCCGATTTCGATCATGCTGCCACTCTGTGAATCGCCCAGCACTTCGCCTGCACCACGAATTTCCAGGTCATGCATCGCCAGATAAAAGCCTGCACCGAGTTCTTCCATCATCTGCAGCGCTTCCAGGCGTTTTTTTGCGGCAGGTGTCAGCGCCTCTTCTTCCGGCGTCAGCAAGTAGGCATACGCCTGATGGTGCGATCGGCCAACGCGCCCGCGCAACTGGTGCAGCTGTGCCAGGCCGAACCTGTCGGCGCGGTTCATGATGATGGTATTGGCAGTGGGAATGTCGATACCGGTTTCGATAATGGTGGTGCACAGCAGTACATTGGCATGCTGCTGGTGAAAGTCGCGCATCACATGCTCCAGCTCGCGCTCCGGCATCTGACCGTGGCCGACACGTATGCGCGCTTCCGGCAGCAGCTGGGTCAGCTTGGCTTCCATGTTGCGAATGGTTTCCACCTCGTTGTGCAGAAAATACACTTGTCCGCCACGCTTCAACTCGCGCAGCACCGCTTCGCGGATGACGCCATCGGAATAGCGCGACACGAAAGTCTTGATAGCGAGACGCTTTTGCGGCGCGGTGGCGATCACCGAAAAATCCCGGATGCCTTCGAGCGACATCGCCAGTGTGCGCGGGATGGGCGTCGCGGTCAGTGTCAGCACATCGACTTCGGCACGCAGCACTTTCATCTGTTCTTTTTGGCGCACGCCAAAACGGTGTTCTTCGTCGATGATGACCAGGCCGAGATTTTTGAACGCGACATCTTTTTGCAGCAGTTTGTGCGTGCCAATGACAATGTCCACCTTGCCTTCGCCCAGACCGGTCAGCGCCTGGCTGACTTCTTTGGCAGAACGGAAGCGTGACAGCTCGGCTATTTTCACCGGCCAATCGGCAAAGCGGTCGGAAAAAGTCTGGAAATGCTGTTCGGCGAGCAGTGTAGTGGGCACCAGTACGGCCACCTGGCGGCCATCCATCAGGGCAATGAAAGCAGCACGTAGCGCAACTTCGGTTTTGCCGAAACCAACATCGCCGCAGACCAGCCGATCCATCGGACGCGGCGAGCACATGTCGCCGATGACGGACTGGATGGCGGAGGCTTGATCCGGTGTTTCCTCAAACCCGAAACCTTCAGCGAATGCCTCGTAATCATGCGGCTTCAAAGTGAAGCTGTGGCCTTCGCGGGCGGCGCGGCGCGCGTACAGATTCAGCAGTTCGGCAGCGGTATCGCGTGCCTGCTGCATGGCGCGGCGCTTGGCTTTTTCCCACTGGCCGCTGCCAAGTTTGGACAATGGCACGGATTCGGGCGCCGCGCCGCTGTAGCGGCCGATCAGGTGCAGTTGCGATACCGGCACGTAAAGCTTGTCATCACCGGCGTATTCCAGCAGCAGGAATTCGGCATCGCCTTCACCCAGATCCATGCTCACCAGCCCCAGGTAGCGACCAATGCCGTGGTCGGCATGCACCACCGGGTCGCCCACCTTGACCTCGGACAGGTCACGCAGCATGCCGTCAATCTGGCTGCGGCGGCTGCTGTCACGACGCTGGCTGCGCACTGTGGTGGCGTAAAGCTCGGCTTCGGTGACGTAGGCGCGCGGCGGCTGGGTGTTGAGGATGAAGCCATTGGCCAGCGGTGCCACGCCCAGCAAGGGGCTGTTGGGCTGGGCGCTACAGCTGGCGAAATCCTCACATAGCACTGGTTTCAGGCCATATTCGGCAAAGTACTGCGCCATGGTTTCGCGTCGTCCCAGGCTCTCGGCCAGCAGCACAACCTGGCCGGGAAACGTGTGGATGAAATGCTTGATGCGGTGCAGCGGGTCATCGGCACGGCGTTCGACATCGAGCCGGGGTAGTGGGCGTGTGCTGCCGTCTTCGTGATTGCCCTGGTTGAGTTCGATGCGCGGGTAGGCTTTCAGCCCGCCGAACAGACCATCTACTGCCACGAACAGGTCGGCGGGTGGCAATAGCGGCCGTTGCGGATCGCCGCGCAGCAGTTTGTAACGGCTCTCGGTATCACGCCAGAAGCTCTCTGCTGCCGCTTCGATATTGCCATGCAGGCAGAGCAGGGCATTGGCCGGAAGATAATCGAACAGGCTGGCGGTGGCTTCGAAAAACAGGGGCAGGTAATACTCGATGCCGGCTGGTGCCAGGCCGTTGCTGACGTCTTTATACAGTTGGCGTTTCGATGCATCGCCTTCAAACCGGTCGCGGAAATTCTCGCGAAAGCGGGCAATTCCGGCTTCGTCCAGTGGAAATTCACGCGCCGGCAGCAGGCGGATTTCCTTGACCGGGTAAATACTGCGCTGGGTGTCGACGTCAAACGTGCGGATGGTCTCGATTTCGTCGTCAAACAGGTCGATGCGATACGGCAGCGGGCTGCCCATCGGGAACAAATCCAGCAGGCCGCCACGCACGCTGTATTCGCCAGGCGATACGACCTGGCTCACGGCGCTGTAGCCAGCCAGCGTCATTTGGCTGCGCAGGGCGTTCAAATCGAGCTTTTGACCCTGTTTCAGAAAAAATGTATAGGCGCCCAGATAGCCCGGTGGCGCCAGCCGGTACAGGGCGGTGGTTACCGGCACGAGGGTTACATCGCACTGCCCCTGGCTGATCTGGTAGAGCGTTGCCAGCCGTTCAGACACCAGATCCTGATGCGGCGAAAAGTGGTCGTAGGGCAGGGTTTCCCAATCCGGCAGCAGATTGATTTGCAGTGCAGGCGCAAAAAAGCCAATCTCGGCCAGCAACCGCTGTGCGTCGAGCGCGTTGGCAGTAAGCACCACCAGCGGGCGTGTCTGCATAGCCAGTTCGGCCAGGACCAATGCGTCAGCAGAACCTGACAGCGGTTGCAGCTGGACGCGTTGTCCGGGCTTGGGTAATGGTTGATTGAAGAGCATGTGGGAATGCATATGGAAACATTATAACTTTTCATGCTGGCAATAACCGTTGAAGACGCTACGCTGAAACGATAGATGTCTATTTGGGGAGGTCGACCGATGCAATTTCTTGACCGAGAGCACGCCGCCCACCGACTGGCCGATGCTTTATCTGAATATCAGGGCAAAAATTCGCTGGTGCTGGCGATCCCGCGCGGTGCCGTACCGATGGGGCGCATCCTCGCCGATGCGTTGGGCGGCGAACTGGATGTGGTGCTGGTGCGCAAATTGACAGCGCCATCCAATCCTGAATACGCGATCGGTGCGGTGGATGAAGCCGGTTGGACTTATATTGCTGATTTTGCCGCAGCAGCGGGCGCCACGCCTGACTATATCGAGCAGGAAAAGCAGCGCCAGCTGGCCACGATTCGTCGTCGACGTGCTGAATATACACCGCTGCGTTCACCGATTGATCCGGCGGGGCGCACTGTCATCGTCGTGGACGATGGGCTGGCTACGGGTGCGACCATGATCGCGGCATTGCACGGTTTGCGTGAGCGCAAACCTGCCTGGCTGGTCTGTGCAGTACCGGTGGCGCCGCTGGAGACGTTGGAACAGGTGCGCCAATACGCCGATGACGTGGTGTGTCTGCAAACCCCCTTCAGCTTTCAAGCGGTCGGGCAGTTCTACAGCGATTTCCCACAGGTCGAGGATGAGA
>DZDB01000063.1 GCA_022736605.1 Sideroxydans lithotrophicus | reverse complement strand
CCCGCCATTGACCCACAGATGCCATACACGCAATTGTCCGCGCGCGAGCATCAAACGTAACCAGGCGGCAGCGACCAGGGTGATGACGACGCCTGCCAGCACTTCCTTTTGCGGGATCCACGGCGTCAGCGAGATGCCGATGGCGGGCAGCAGCGTGCCCTGGAATACCATGGCACCGGTGACGTTGCCGAATGCCAGCGTGTCTTTGCGTTTGCGGATCCACAGGATGCTGTTGACCTTTTCCGGCAGCTCGGTAGCCAGCGGCACGATCATCAACGACAGCAGCAGGGCGGAGATGCCGAGTATCGGCGCGGCCTGTTCGATGCCGTGGATAAAGCCTTCCGCACCCAGCACCAGCAGGCCAAGGCCGAGGCCGAGCTGGAGGATGATGGTACCGAGATTGGTGGGAATACCGATGCGGGCGAGCAGCATCGGCGCATCCGCTTCGGTGCCGTGGCCGTCTTCAACCAGTGCCGCCGAGGCGCGTAGCGTGACCATGATATAGACGAAGTAGATCAACACCATGATGAAGGAAAACGCGATGCGGATTTCCATCGAATCATGCGGGATGAACAGGGCAATGCAAGCCAACACGAAGGCGCCGAGGAAGAAGTTCAGGTCGCGTGTCAGGCCAGTATGTTCGGGCGTGAATTTGCCGTTGAAGCCACGCGCCTTGATGACCGCCAGACTGACCAGAAACAGCGTCAGCGTCGACAGCATCAACGGTGCACCCAAGATCGCGCCGACGCCGATTTCCTCGTTGATTTTGGCGTTTTGTGTGCCGGCAAAAATCGCCAGCAGCGGCACCAGGGTTTCAGGCAGCGCCGTGCCGACGGCGGCGAAGATCGAGCCGGTCACGCCTTCGGAGATTTTCAGTTTTTCACCCAGGTGCTCCAGTGCGTTGACGAACACCTCGGCTGCGATGAGGATGAGGATTAAATAAGCAAACAATTCGAGCCAAAGCATGGGCGGCGTCCTGCAACACAAAAACGCGATTTTAACAGGCTTGCCCGAGGTCGGCCTTATCCCGTACAGTCTGGCCTTTCAAGCGAGATCGGATTGCTACATGGGGTTGCTGGATTTACTCGGATTCAACAAGCTGCCTGCGGGCGTGGCGGGCAGTTCGCTGGTGCTGGCCGACGCCGCGACACTGGCACGCACGGACGCTTTGCTGGCGGCGCTGCAGGCGCGCTTCGGCAATGTGGCGGTGGCGCAATTGGATGGTACATATTCAGGCAGTTTGCCGCAGATTGTATTCAGCGCTGAGAACGCCACAGAGCGTCTCAAGAAAATTCGCCCGCAGCGCTTGATCGTGCTGGGGCTGGACGACACGCATGTCAGCCTCATGCAGGCTGCGGATTGTCCGGCCTGGTGGATCAGTGCGCACGACGTGGCGGCGACGCAGGCGGGCATCGGGCAGTTGCCAGAGTTGGTAAATGACCCGTCGCTGTGCGCGCGCCTCAAGGAACAGCGCGACGGCGGTCGCTGGGTGGGCTATTTCGCTGCCACTGGCGAAGATGAGGAAGACATTGCCTATGCCCTGTTCAGCCGCATGATGCGACACAAGATGGGTCTGATGATTCTGGCGCCACGCGACCGTGAACGCTGCGAGCCGGTCTACCGCGAGTCGATCAAATACCGCCTGCAAACCATCCGTCATGCGCGCCTGTCAACCTCGTTCGTACCGATCAAGACGCGCGTGTATTACGTCGAGGACAGCCTGCCGCTGGAAGGCTTGTATGCCTGTGTTGATTTTGTGGTGGCGGGCGGTACCTTGCATCCAAACGCGCGTAACACGCCGGATATCGTCTCGCCGATGTTGCATGGCAAACCGGTGATTGTCGGCAGCGCGCACCGCGACGACCCGGTGGTCGCGGCGGCACTGGCGGCAGGCGTGGTGCTGGCGGGTGACGACAACGAGCAGATTTTTGCCCATGCGCAGCGCCTGATCGACGACCCGGCTTATCGCGCGCAATTAACTGCACAGGCCAGCACCTGGGTATCTGCGCAGGTTGGCGCGCTGGTGCGGGTAATGGCGACGATTGAATAAATGCAGTTCAGCGAACTCACGGAATTTGATTTCCATCCACAGCTTGCACAAAGCGCGGGCGTGAGTCTGGTCATGTTCAGTGGGCCGGACTGTGGCAGCTGCCGTCGGCTGGAATCTATCTTGCCTGCGCTGACGGCAGGGCGCGTGGCCCGGCTGTATAAAGTCGATGTACAAACCAGCACGGCACTGGCGCGCGAATACGAGGTGTTTCACCTGCCCAGCCTGTTTCTGTTTGTCGATGGCCGGTTTCATGCACCGCTGCACGCCGAACCGGCGCCGGGCATCTTCGCTGCGGCCATCGACCACGCGCTGCGCGAACCGGCGCACGAGGAGCCTTGATGAATAATGGGGTGTTGCCTGGCGTGCGCTTTATCGCTACACCCAATTGCGACTGGCGCGCGAATCCGGCGGATGTGCGGTTGCTGGTGGTGCACAATATTTCCTTGCCGCCGGGCGAATACGGTGGTGACGGCGTGATTGAGCTGTTCACCAACCGGCTCGATCCGGCAGCGCATCCGTATTACGCCACGATCGCCGGGCTGCGTGTCTCGGCGCATTTTTTCATCCGGCGCGACGGCGAACTGATCCAGTTTGTGCCGTGTAGCAAGCGCGCCTGGCATGCGGGCGTATCGATCTGGCGCGGCTGGGAACGTTGCAACGATTTTTCCCTCGGCGTCGAGCTGGAAGGCGACGACCAAACGCCGTTTACCGACGCCCAATACCGCCAACTTAACGCGCTGATCGCGCAGCTCAAACTAATTTATCCTGCATTTGACATCGCGGGCCATTCGGACATTGCGCCGGGTCGTAAAACCGACCCTGGTGTGTGCTTTGACTGGTCGCGTGTTGCGCGTCCTGATCTAATCAAATAAGAATTATTCTCAAAAACACTTGCACAGAATTTAAAGCTGTGTAATATTGCGAATCATTCCTATTAAGATTCAAAACAGGCGCGCAATTATGGATAACCCAACTGGTTCTATCGGGCAGGCGACAAGTGCAAACGAACGCCGTTATCTGGTACTGGATCGCACGCTGCCAATCCGCAGTGAAAAGCTGTTCGACAGCAGCGACGAGGTGTTGATTTCCCACAGCGGCGAGCAGTATCGCCTGCGTCGTACGCGCAACGGCAAGCTCATTCTCACCAAATAGCCAAAAGGCGAAATCGCATGTATATCTGTATTTGCAAGGGCGTTACCGACAGTGCAATTCGTGCCGCAGTCTGTGAAGGCGCGTGTCGCATGCGTGATCTGAAAGCCTGTCTGGGTGTCAGCGCGCAATGCGGCAAGTGCGCGTGCGAGGCTAAAGCGGTGCTGGAAGACGCCTTGCAGCAACAGGCAAATCAACGCGTTATTTCCATTCAACCGCACTACCAGCAAGCAGCCTGAGGAGGCCAACAATGAAAGGCAATGCAGACATCATCAAGTTCCTGAACCGCCAGCTACAACACGAGCTGACCGCAATCAACCAGTATTTCCTGCATGCGCGCATGTACAAAAACTGGGGATTTGCCAGTCTGGGCAAGCACGAATACGAAGAATCGATCGAGGAAATGAAGCACGCCGACATGCTGATCGAGCGCATTCTGTTTCTGGAAGGGCTGCCCAATTTGCAGGAATTGGGCAAACTCATGATCGGTGAAAAAGCCGAGGAGTGTATAGCCTGTGACCTCAAGCTGGAGCTGGGGTCACGTGACACGCTGGTGGCGGCCATCGCTGCCAGCGAAAAGGCCAAGGATTACGTCTCCCGTGATGTGTTTAACCATATTCTGGAAGACACCGAAGAACACATCGACTGGCTCGAAACCCAGCACGATGTGATGAAAAAAGTGGGGATACAAAACTGGCTGCAAAGCCAGATGTAAGCCTCGGCGGCTGCAAAGCCAGATGTAAGCAATCTTGCCGCTGGCGCTCGTCGCCAGCATTTTTAGCCAGCCAGCCTTCGGGCAAGCCAGCCATATTTTTTACTGACTTGCTCGAAGGATGAACGATGAAATACACAACACTTGGCCAGATTGGCGGCGTCGCTGCGCTAACACTGTTTTCAACGCTGGCGGATGCCGATGAAAGCCTGTTTGGCTATTTGAGGGGGGCAGAAACCCTGCCAAAAGGCGCGACTGAAGTGGTGCAAACCACTACCCGGCGTTGGGACAAGGGTTTTGGCGACTATACCGCGTATGACAGCAAAACCGAGCTGGAGTACGGCGTAACCGACCGCTTTACCAGTGCCGTGTACCTGCTCGGGCAGTCAGTCAAGACGCAGGGCATCCTGATCGATGGTTATGTCCCCAAGGATGCCGATACGGGGCTCAAACTGTCTGGATTCGAGCTGTCGGCCAAGTACAATTTTTTGAGTCCCGCGAAAGACGATTTTGGCCTGGCAGGCTATCTGTCTGGTTCTTACACCACGATTGACCCGCACTCTGGCCAGAAGAAGGACAAATACACGATGGAAGGCTGGTTGTTGGGGCAGAAGAACTTCCTCGACGATCAACTGATCTGGGTGACTAACGTCGGCATGGAGGCGACTTATGCCAAGCGCAAGCCGATAGACAATCTGCCAGCCGGATTTGACTGGCCAACCGAGCCGGAAATGGAAATCGGCATCCTGCTAGGTACCGGTGTGTCGTATCGCATTGCGCCCAAGTGGTTTATCGGCGCCGAGGCACTGTATGACACCGAGTTCGAAACCGAGGTCGGCCAGGAGCGCTGGAGCGTGCAGGCCGGGCCGAATGTGCATTACGGTGACAAGAACTGGTGGTTTACGCTGAGCTGGCTGCCGCAGCTGCGTGGTGGCGGTGAAAAATTTGCCCAGCAAGACGATATGAGCCTGCACTTGATCGAAAAAACCAAACAGGAAGTTCGTTTGAAAGTGGGTTTCAACTTTTAAGGAAGATGTATGAACGATCTCAATCGCTGGTTGCTGATCCCAGCCGTTATTTTACCCGCCGCAGCGTCGGCACCAGCGTTTGCGGTGCAATACCTGACCGTGGAACAGGCACAAAAGGTATTGTTTCCGGCAGCCGATCAATTTGAAGCCAAGCCAATTGTATTGAGCGCGGCGCAGCGCCGTGCCATTGAATCTGCCTCCGGCGTGCGCGTGCGCTCACCCGAAGTCAACGCCTGGCGCGCCAGGCAGGGTGGTCGTGCGAGTGGCTGGTTTGTGCTGGATGAGGTTTACGGCAAACACGAATTCATCACTTACGCCGTAGCCATCGGTCTGGATGGCGCAGTGAAAGGCGTGGAAATCCTCGACTACCGTGAAACCCACGGGGGCGAAGTACAAAACCCGAAATGGCGCGCGCAGTTCACCGGCAAGAAAGCAGGCGACACGCTCAAGCTCGATGAAGACATCAAGAACATCAGCGGCGCCACGCTGTCGTGCAAACACCTGACCGACGGCGTCAAACGGATATTGGCCACCTATGAGGCGGCGCTGAAGTGAGTGCGCTGGCGCGTGTGCCGGGACTGGCTGACGTGTCATACCAGCGTGCGCGGCCTTTGCTTGGCACGCTGGTTGAAATTGCCGCGACCGGCAGCGACGCGGCGCAGGTGCAGCGCGCGATTGAACTGGCTTTCGATGCGGTCGAAACCGTGCACACGCTAATGAGCTATCACAGCGCCGATTCGGATGTGTCGCGCATCAACCGCGATGCTTTTAACGCGCCCGTGGTCGTGGACGCGCACACCTGGCGCGTACTGGCAGCAGCGCAGGCGTTTGCCGAAGCCAGCGATGGCCTGTTCGATGTGACCGTTGCACCGACACTGACGCGACTCGGTTTTTTGCCGCGCCACGTTGATTTTCCGCGTATTTCGGGACAAGGCGACTGGCGCCATGTGATGTTGCTGCCAGATCATCAGGTGCGCCTTGCGCGACGCCTGCGCATCGACCTGTCGGGCATTGCCAAAGGCTACGCCGTCGATCTGGCAATCCAGACCTTGCGCGACGCGGGCATGACGTCTGCGCGCGTCAACGCTGGCGGTGATCTGCGGCTGTACGGTGACAGCGCGCAAACTGTTCACGTGCGCCATCCACTGGGCGCCACCACCATCGTTCCCCTGTTGCAGTTCAGCGAAGGTGCGGCGGCCACTTCGGCGGGTTATTACGCCAGCCGTCGTTATCAGGGGCGTCAGATAATGCCGGTTATTCATCCCGGAACAAAAATCGCGTGCGATGTGACACGCAGCGTGACCGTGCTGGCGCAGGATTGTATGTGCGCCGATGCGCTGACCAAGGTGGTGCACGCTGACCCGGAACAGGCCGCTGTGATTCTGGCGCGCTTCAACGCGCGCGCGTTTATCGTTGAAAACGACCCGCTGACCGGTGGCTGCCGCGTGCTCGATACGGCAGCCACCGGTCAACATCACTGGCATGCGCGTTGGGGCGTGGGCACGCAACATGTTTAAACATCTACCCCTGCCGATTCGCTTCCCCGCGCCGCATAAACGCACGCTGTACGCTGTGTTCGTGTTGCTGTGGCTGTCCGGCGCGCTGTGGCTGGGGTTCCATTATTTTCTGCGCGTGGCAGGTGAGTTCGGCGAGACAGCCAATCCGCTCGAAATCTGGTGGCTGCGCCTGCACGGTCTGATGGGTTTTGCGGCACTGGTGGTGACCGGCAGCGTATTGCCGGTACACGCACGGCGCGCCTGGCACCTGAAAAAAAATCGCGTCAGCGGTTTGTCGATGAAGGTGCTGCTGGCCTGGCTCGCACTCACCGGTTACGCGCTGTATTACTTTGCCACTGATGACAACGCCGCCTGGCTGCCGCTGCTGCATTGGGTCGCCGGACTGGCGTTTCCATTGCTGCTGGTGTGGCATATCCGTCATGGCCGTCAGCAGGCCAAGTGCCAGCCCGGAACCGGGCGCGTGGCAGATGCGCAGGCGCAGACCCTGGACGCGGCAGCAGATACGGATGTGTTTTCTGAAAGGAAGCGTCATGTTCAATCCTGATGAGCAGGCGGCATCAGAAACGATCGATGCGGATGCCTGGGATACCGTTGAAGTATTCGACGAATTGCGTGAAAAGTACGCAAAGCTGCTGGCACAACCGCCACGCCGCAAGAAACTCTGGGAGCTGCATACCAGCCGCCATTGTCCGATTGTCGGCACCTGTCTGGGCATGGATGAGCTGCGCAAGCTGGCGCGTACGGCACGCTTGGTGGGCGCGGATGGGATGAATGATTATGCGCTGCATCAGGGTGCAGTGAGTGAATCAGGCTATCGTAATCCCTGGTCGGAGCGCATCCAGAAATGGCTGGAAAAGAAATACGATCATGTGGTGAGGCGTTTCGCCAAAGCCAAAACCGATGACGCTATTCTCGATTTGTGGCGCGATGCGCAGGCACGCGGCGAAACTGCAGGTGGCTTGTGGGCCGCGTTGAGTCATGCCTATCTGTCCAGTAGTGCCGCGCAGCGTATTTATGAAGAAATGCACATGTTGTCGCATCAGGCCGGTGCCGTGACGCGCGGCGATCAGCAGACGCTGGCTCAACTGCTGGACGAAGTGCCCAAATTGCGTGCCCGTCTGCAACGCAACAGTGAGCGTTTCGCACGTGATCTGGCCGACAAGGACGATACCCTGCGCTTCATGCAGCAGCGTCTGTCCGAAGCGCTGGTGAAGGAAAACGCACTCAAGCTGGCCGAACAGCGCATTGCCGTGCTGGCGTCGGACACGGAACGTCTCGCCTTGCTGGCGCAGGTGGACAGTCTGGCTCGCCAGCTTGCCGCAGCAGAAAGCCGGTTAGCCCGCAATACCAGCTGGGCGCCGTTGTTGCCGTCAGCGGCGGTTTTGCCGATGGCTGGGGGAGCTGATTGCGCAAACTGCGAGGAAAAAAGCAGTGGCCGCTGTGGTGGCTCGGATCTGGGTGGCCGGTCGGTGCTGTGCGTCGGCGGCCGCGCTGCGTTGTATCCTGAATACCGGCGCATGGTGGAAGATGCCGGTGGCCAGTTCCTGATTCACGATGGGGGCCTGCAAGACAGTCTGACCCGGTTACCCGCGCTGCTCGCACGCGCCGATGTGGTGGTGTGTCCGGCGGATTGCCTGAGTCATAACGCGTATTACGCCGTCAAGCGCTATTGCAAGCGCTTCGGCAAGCCGTGTGCCTTGCTGGATCGTTCCGGGCTGACCTCGTTTCGCAAGGGCGTGGAAGCCGTAGCCGAGGCGCCCGAAGGCGCCGGTATTCTGGCTTTTTTCGGATAAATCCATGATTTTCATCACGCGCATCGGTATCGATGCTTCACTCAACCTGCCAGCCAGTGCATACAGCGCAAGCCAGCCGAACACCGCTTACTCCGCTGAAAGGAAACACCATGCACCACCCTGGCTTCAAGCTGACACTCCTGGCTGCGCTCGTCGGCTTCAGCTTTAACGCACACGCTGAATCTTCCACAACCAGTCTGGAAGCCAAACTCGACCAGCTGCAACAGGAAATGGCGACGCTCAAGCAGCAACTGGCCGATGAAAAAGCCGCGCGGCAGACGCAGCTTAACAATGCGGTGAAAGACGCCGTAGCCAGCAATCTGGCGGACAATCCGCCGCCCGAGCCGGACACCAGCATCGGCGGCTACGGTGAGTTGTCATACAGCAATTACCGTGATGGTTCGGTCAAGGATCAGGTTGATTTCAACCGCTTTGTGCTGTTTCTGGGGCACCGCTTCAACGACCGGTTGCGCTTCTATTCCGAGCTGGAAATCGAACATGCGGTGTCGAGCGCGGATGACAAAGGCGAGGTCGAGGTCGAGCAGGGTTACATCGAATACAATCTGACGCCCAAAGCCAATCTGCGCGCGGGTTTGATGCTGGTGCCGCTGGGCATCCTCAACGAAACCCACGAGCCGCCGACTTACTATGGCGTGCTGCGCAATGAAGTCGAAACCCGCATCATCCCGAGCACCATGCGCGCTGCGGGCGTGGCGCTGCAAGGCCGGGTACTGGACAATGCGCTGGAATACAACGTCGGCCTGGTGACCAGCTTTGATGCCAGCAAATACGAGGGCGATGCCAGTTATGGCATCCATGACCTGCATACCGAAGCCAGTGAAGCGGCAGCCAATAATCTGGCGGTCTACGCCGGGCTGAATTACCGCCAGCCGGGCTGGCTGCTGGGCGCCGGGCTGTATACCGGAAATACTGCGCAAAACGGCAACGGGGAAAATCCCAGTGTGTTCCTGGAAGGCAAAAATGCGCGCCTGACGTTGTGGGATGTGCACGCCAAATACAGCATCGGTGATCTCGACCTGCAAGCGCTGTACGCGCGCGGTACGCTGGGCGATACGCTGGCGATCAACCAGGCGGTCGCTGTGGTGCCCGCATCGGGCGGCGCGGCACCCAAATCGTTCTACGGCTGGTACGGCCAGGCCGCCTATCACGTGTGGAAAAGCGGCGACATGCGTCTGAGTCCGTTCGTGCGTTACGAGCGCTACAATACGCAGGCCAGTGTCGATGCGGGCTATACGACGGATCCGTTGAACGATGAAACGGTGACGACGGTGGGTGCCAACTTCAATCTGAGCCGCGAGGTGGTGTTCAAGGCGGATTACCAGAATTACAAAACCGACAATAAAAAAGACCGTTTTGATCTGGGCGTAGGCTATATGTTCTAAAGGAGCACACAAAAACGCATACCGGCATTGTCGGTATGCGGGTGTGTCCGTTGTCCAACCGGAAGGAGCACGCCATGCAAACGCAAGACAAAAGCCAAGCAATCATCCTGCTCAATCGCATCCTGGAGCTGGAACTCGCCGGCGTGGTGCGTTACACCCACTATGCCCTGATGATCTTCGGTTACAACCGCATTCCCATTGTCAGCTGGTTGTCTGAACAAGCCGATGAAGGCTTGTTGCACGCCCGTCGTGCGGGTGAGCTGATTACCCACTTCGGCGGCCATCCGTCGCTCGGCATCGGCCCCTTGCTGGAAACCCACCAGCATGAAATTGGCGCAATTCTGCATGAATCGCTGGAACACGAACAAGCCGCGCTGACGACCTATTACGAGCTCCTTGAACTGGCGCAAGGCAAGTCCGTTCTACTGGAAGAATACGCACGCGAACTGATTGCCGCAGAAGAACTGCATGTCGGTGAGGTGAATAAAATGCTGCGCAAACCCGGCGATATTGCCGAGTTCACCGGTTGATTGTATGGCTTGTTGCGATGATAGCGCCTGTGCCGTTGAGCAATTACAGGCACGCCAGTCAAAAACCCTGAAATGGGTGCTGGCAATCAACAGTGTGATGTTCGGCGTCGAGTTCGGCGCTGGATTGGCGGCCGGGTCGGTTGCGCTGATGGCCGATTCGCTCGACATGCTGGGCGATGCGCTGGTGTATGCACTGAGCCTGTACGCAGTGACCCGGGGCATGCGCTGGAAAGCGGGTGCGGCGCTGGTCAAGGGGCTGGTGATGGCGGCGTTTGGTGTATTCGTACTGGCGCAGCTGGCGTATCGCATCAGCCATGCCATCCCGCCGGAAACTGCGCTGATGGGCGGCATTGGTGCGCTGGCGCTGGCCGCCAACCTGGTCTGCCTGCGTCTGCTCACCCGGCACCGCGATGAAGACATCAACATGCGCTCGGTATGGCTGTGTTCGCGCAACGACATCATCGCCAACGTATCGGTGCTGGTGGCCGCCGGGCTGGTGCTGGTGACGCAGCAGGCATGGCCGGACTGGGTGGTGGGGCTGGGCATAGCTGCGCTGTTTCTGCATTCGGCGTGGCGGGTGCTGGGGCAGGCGGCGGGTCAGTTACGCAGCGCCTGAAGCAATCTGGTGTGAGGAATGGACATGGCGACATCGAACACCAAAACGCCCGATCCATATCGGCAGGTCATGCTGTTTCTGGCCGCGCTGATCGCCTTTTGCCTGAGTCTGATGGTGGTTATTTTCAGTACCCTGCACAACTTTCCGGCAGGCTCGTGCAACCCGGCATATCGCATG
>DZDB01000062.1 GCA_022736605.1 Sideroxydans lithotrophicus | reverse complement strand
CCGCATGGCTTACACGGTGATGGGCGACGTGGTGAATCTGGCGTCGCGGCTGGAAGGCATTACCAAGTTTTATGCGGCGCCGGTGGCGGTCGGCGAAGACACCCGTGCGGCGCTGCCAGACATGGCGTTCATCGAACTGGATCGGGTTCGCGTCAAGGGCAAGGACACCCCGGTCGCCATTTTTCAGCCGCTTGGGCTAACGGCGAAAGTCGATGCAGCGACGCTCACCCACGCGCAGCAATTCGCCGACGCATTGGCGGCGTATCGCGCGCAGCAATGGAATCAGGCTGAAGCGATACTGCACGAACTCAGCCGTAGCCAGCCGACCAGGCTGTATGCGCTCTACCTTGAACGCATCGCCTACCTGCGCGTGAATTCGCCTGCGGATGCCTGGGATGGGGTGTGGGTATACGAATCGAAATGAGAGCAATTTTCAATAACAAAATTCCGTAGGTGTTTGATTTTAAATAAACGCTTGCCAGATTTTAAGGGTGTCGTTTACAATCGAGACCATGTCCAAGTCTTGGAACAATTTTGTACTGATCATGCTGCTGGCGCTGCTGCAAGGCTTTGCGCCGTTGTTGCACGCCCACGTACACGATATTTCCCAGCCTGGAAAAATGCATTTCCATGCGTTCGAGTTTGATGCACCGCACTCGCCGGTTGAGTCTGGCGTGCAACAGCTCACATCCCATCTGGCCGATTCGGACGCCATCGGCGTTGAAAGTGTGGGTAAAAACGACCACGAACCGGTGGTTCAGGTGGATGCGGCATTGGCACTTCCGACCAGCCCATTTTCCCAGCCGTTTGCATTGGCACCGCCGCTGCCTGTATTCGCTGCTGATATCAATTTCCCTGCGCACCTTGCGCATCGGCTTCCGCCTCCCCAAGCGCCGCCCGGCGTATCCCTGAACTGATCTGAATCAGCGTTTTTGCGCTGGCCCATTTTGTTTACTGCTCGATGCGCTTGACGCATCCGCATCGTTATCCAAGGAATCACCATGAAACTGCCTGTATTGGCTGCTGCTCTGTGCCTGGCCTGCACGCTGACCGCGCACGCCGCCAGCGAAATCGTGCTCAGCCCGGTGCAAATCAAGAATTTATCCATCACAACCACCCCCTTGCGGCGGGCGACCAGCGCGCCGGGCCTGGCGTACCCCGCCACGGTGATTGTGCCGCCCAGTCAGTTGCGCATGGTGGCCGCTCCCATGCCGGGGCTGCTGACCGGGGTGCTGGTGGCGAGTAATGACAGCGTCAAGGCCGGACAGCCGCTGGCTTACCTCGCCAGCCCGATGCTGGCCGAAGCGCAGGGCAGCCTGGTGCAAGCCGCCGTGCAGGCACAGTTGGCGCAGGGCAATCTCAAGCGCGACACGCAATTGCTGGCCGACGGCATTATCTCCGCCAGCCGCCAGCAGGCGACGCGCGCGGCCGCAGCCAGCGCCAACGCCATGCTGACGCAACAACGCCAGTCGCTGCGCATGTCGGGTGTGCCCGAAGCGACGATTCGGCAGATGGAGGCGGGTCGTGCCAGTAGCGCACAGATCAGCTTGACGGCGCCGATAACGGGCACGGTGCTGGAAGTGACCGCCACGCCGGGGCAGCGGGTGGATGCGAATACGGCGCTGTTTAAAATCGCCCGGCTTAACCCGCTGTGGCTGGAAATTCAATTACCGGCTACGGATGCGGCGAGTGTGCGGCCGGGTGATGCGGTTAGCGTCACGGGACGTGAGGTAGCAGGACGGGTGCTGTCGGTGGCGCGTGGCGCGTCGGCCAGCCAGACGGTGACAGTGCGGGCAGAAATACGCGGCGCGCTGGACGGGCTGGTGGCGGGTCAGGCAGTAGAAGCGCGGCTTGCCCAGGCGCAGACCAGCGGCTGGCAGGTGCCTGCTGCTGCCGTATTACGTCAAGGCAAGCAGGCTTATCTGTTTGTGCGCTCGGCGCATGGCTTTATGCCGGTGCCGGTCACGCTGCTGGGGCAGGATGGCGACACGGCGCGCGTCAGTGGCGCACTGCAGGCGGGTCAGCAGATCGCGGTCGGCGGTGTCAGCCAGATCAAGGCGGTGTGGGCGGGCATAGGCGGAGAATGACATGCTGAATAAACTGGTCGAATTTGCCCTGACCCAGCGCCTGCTGGTCGCGGTGCTCACGCTGCTGTTGATCGGTGCCGGTGCGATGGCGTTCAACACCTTGCCGATTGATGCTTTTCCTGACGTTTCATCGACGCAGGTCAAGCTCATCATGAAGGCGCCTGGCATGACGCCGGAAGAGGTGGAAGCCCGCATCGTCGCGCCGATTGAAACCGAAATGCTGGGGATCCCGAAGCAGCGCATGCTGCGCTCGATTTCCAAATACGCGCTGGCCGATATCACCATTGATTTCGAGGACGGCACTGACATTTACTGGGCGCGGCAGCAGGTCGCCGAGCGTCTGGGCAACGCCCAGGGCAGCCTGCCGGTGGGCAGCTCGGGCGGGCTGGCACCGATCACCACGCCGCTGGGTGAGATGTACATGTTCACCGTGGAAGGCGGCAAGCTGTCGCTGTCGGAGCGCCGTGCGCTGCTGGACTGGGTCATCCGTCCGCAATTGCGCACGCTGCCAGGCGTGGCGGATGTGAATACCCTGGGGGGATTGGTGCGCACCTTCGAGGTCGCACCTGACAACGCCCAGCTCGCCGCGCGCGGCGTGCGTTTGAGTGCGCTGCAACAGGCGCTGGAGATGAACAACCGCAACGACGGTGCCGGGCGCTTGAGGGCGGGCGAAGAGGTCATGGTGGTGCGGGTGGAAGGTGCCATCAAGACGCTCGATGACGTGCGCAACATTGTCGTCAGCAGCCGCGATGGCGTGCCGGTGCGGGTGGGCGACGTCGCCAATGTGCGCATCGGCAGCATGACGCGCTACGGTGCCGTGACCAGGAACGGTAAAACCGAAGCGGCGGAAGGGCTGGTGCTCGGGCTGCGTGGTGCCAATGCGCGCCAGGTCGTCGACGGCGTGCGTGCCAAGCTGGCCGAGATCGAAAAAACCCTGCCCGCAGGCGTCAGGATTGAGGCGTTCTATGACCGTGGCAGCCTGGTCGAGCGCGCAATTTCGACGGTATCGAGCGCGCTGGGCGAGGCCATTATTCTGGTTATCGTGCTGCTGGTGCTGTTTCTTGGCAACCTGCGCGCAGCGGTGGTGGTGGCGATGGTGTTGCCGCTGGCGGCGCTGGCGACGTTCATTTTGATGCGGCAGTTTGGCATGTCGGCGAACCTGATGAGTCTGGGCGGTCTGGCGATTGCCATCGGTATGCTGGTGGACGCGGCCGTGGTGGTGGTGGAAAACATCGTCACCCATCTGGCGCACGATACGTCGGCAAAAAAACTGCCCAAGCTGCACGTGATCTATCGTGCCGTGCGCGAGGTGGTGACGCCGGTGGCGTCGGGTATTTTCATCATCATCATCGTGTTCTTCCCCTTGCTCACCCTCGAAGGGCTGGAGGGCAAGCTGTTCGTGCCGGTGGCGCTGACCATCGTGTTTGCGCTGTCCGCCTCGCTGCTGCTGTCGCTGACTGTCATCCCGGTGCTGGCGTCGTGGCTGCTCAAGCAGGGCGCGCATCGCGATCCGTGGCTGGTGCGCAAGGCCAATGCGCTGTATCGCCCGGTGCTGGACTGGTCGCTGAGTCACGTACGCATCGTCATTGCTGCGGCACTGCTCGCGCTGCTGGCGACCGCCGGGGTCTACACGCTGATCGGCAAAACTTTCATGCCGGTGATGGACGAGGGTGACATCATCCTGCAACTGCAAAAGATCCCGTCGATCAGTCTGGAGCAGACCATAGACATCGACCTGCGCGTGCAGCAGGCCATCATGGCGCGGGTGCCGGAAGTCAAGGGCATCGTCGCGCGCAGCGGTTCGGACGAGCTCGGTCTTGATCCTATGGGGCTGAACGAAACCGATACCTTCCTGGTGCTCAAGCCGCGTGATCAATGGCGCAAGCCGGACAAGGAGTGGCTCACCGACCAGCTGCGCACGGTGATGCAGGACTATCCCGGCATCGGCATTGCCTTTACCCAGCCGATTGAAATGCGCGTGTCGGAAATGCTGACCGGTGTGCGCGGCGATCTGGCGGTGAAGATTTTTGGCAGCGATTTGACCACGCTTAACCATCTGGCGGCGCAGGTCGAAACCGCACTGAAAACCGTGCCGGGGGCGCAGGACGTGGTGACCGTGAAAAACGAAGGCGTGCAGTTCCTGCAAATCAAGGTCGATCAACTGGCGGCGGGGCGGTTTGGCCTCAACGCTGACGATATCCAGAACGATTTGCGCATCCAGCTTGAAGGCAAACCGCTCGGCGTGGTGCTCGAAGGCGTGCGGCGTACGCCGCTGGTGCTACGCGGTGCCGAGGATTTGCGTGCCTCACCGGCGCTGTTTGAAGCCCTGCGCATTACCCTGCCGGACGGCCGCAGCATCCCGCTGAAAGCGGTCGCGCACTTGCAGCACACCGATGGCCCGGTCAAGGTCGAGCGGGAAAACGCCGCGCGCTACGTGGTGGTGCAGGCCAACGTGCGCGGCCGCGATCTGGTTGGTTTCGTCGACGAGGCGAAGCAGGCGGTTGCGGCCAAGGTCAAATTGGCTGACGGATATCACATGGTATGGGGCGGTCAGTTCGAGAACCAGCAGCGCGCCGCCAAGCGCTTGGGCATTGTCGTGCCGGGTGCTTTGCTGATGATCTTCCTGCTGCTGTTCGCCACCTTCCGCTCGGTGCGGCAAGCCTTGCTGGTGTTGACCAACGTGCCGTTTGCGTTGATCGGCGGCGTATTCGCGTTGTGGATTTCCGGGCAATACATGTCGGTACCCGCGTCGGTCGGGTTCATCGCGCTGCTGGGCATTGCCGTGCTGAACGGTGTGATGCTGGTGAGCTATTTCAATCAGCTGCTGGAGGAAGGCATGGCGCTCAATGACGTGGTGGTTGAAGGCGCGCGACGGCGGCTGCGGCCGGTGCTGATGACGGCGATGATCGCTGCCTTCGGCCTGGTGCCGCTGCTGTTCGCCAGCGGCCCCGGCTCGGAAATCCAGAAACCGCTTGCCATCGTGGTGATCGGCGGCCTGGTCACCTCGACGCTGCTCACGCTGGTGCTGCTGCCCATCCTGTACCGGCGCTTTGGCGTCGTCCCAACATCCGTGGAGAAACAGTCATGAGTCTGGTTCAAGTTACGCTGATTTTACCGCTGGCACTGGAAGAGCCCGTCATCGACACGCTGCTGGAGCACCCCGAGTGGACGAGTGATTTTACCTGTTCAGAAGTCAGCGGCCACGGCCAGGCGCTGGCGCATGCCACGACCAATGAGGCGGTGCGCGGACGTGCGCGGCGGATTCGTATCGTCATTGTGCTGGCACCCGACGCTGCGCAGCAGTTGCTCGACCTGCTCAAATCCCGCTACCCGCATCCGGAAGCCGTTTACTGGATCACCGCCATACAATCCTTCGGGAGATTTTTATGAAACGCACAATTCTGGCTGCCTGCATGGCAGCGTTGTCCTTGTCCGCTGGCGCAGAAGCGTTCCGCGATTATCCCGATTTGCCGCCGCTGGCGGCGGTCGAACAGGCACTGAAAGCCACCGCCATGGCGCGCACCGCGCAGGCGGGCATGGGCGTGGCGACGGCGAATCGCGATGCGCTGCGCGCCGGCAGTTACGAATTCGGCGTGCGTGTCGGCACCCAGCAGCGTCGGGTGCGGGTGCCGTCGGAGCAGTTCACCGAGTGGGATGTGGGGCTGGAACGCGCGCTACGTTTGCCCGGCAAAGCGCGGATCGACAATCAGCTTGGTGCGCAGGGCATCACCCAGGCCGGCTTTGCCTATGGCGATGCGCTACATGAATCCGGCCGCATGTTGCTGTCGGCCTGGTTTAGCTGGGTGCGTGAAGTCAATCAGCGCCAGCAGTGGCAGACCCAGGTCGGCTTGTTGCGCGACCAGCTGGGCATTGTGACGAAACGCATCAAGGCAGGCGACGCGGCCAGGCTCGAACAGCTCCAGGCGCAAGCCGCGCTCAATCAGGCCGAGGCGCAACTGGCGCAGGCGCAGTTGCGTGTGGCGACCACTGCCAATGAACTGGCGCAGCGCTACCCGGCGATCAGCCTGCCCACCAGCCCGATCCTGCCGCAGCCCGAGCCAGTCGAAGCGGGGCTGGATTACTGGCTCGGCCGCGCGCTGGAACACAACCACGAACTGGCGCTGGCGCGCGGCGCGGCCGAGCGCAGCCGCCTGCAATTGTCGCGCAGCGAAGCCGACCGTGTGCCTGACCCCACCTTGGGCGTGCGTTTTGCTTCAGAGCGGGGTGGCGAGGACAAGATCATCGGCGTGAACCTGATGATTCCGCTGCCGGGTGCTGCGCGCCGTGCCAATCAGGCCAGCGCACTGGCGAACTCGGCGGTGGCGTCGGAACGCGAAGCCGGCGTGCTGACCAAAATCCGTACCGAAACCACGCGCAGCTGGCTCGCTACGCAGTCTGCCTACAGTGCCTGGCAGGCTGCCGAGCAATCGGCCAGCGCCATGCGCAACAGCGCTGACCTGATGGCGCGCGCGTATCAGTTGGGCGAGAGCGGTTTGTCCGACCTGCTGACTGCGCGGCGGCAAATGCAGGATGCGCAATTGACAGCGATTAACGCGCGTCTCGACGTGGCCGAAGCGCGCTACCGGCTGTTGCTCGATACGCATCAATTATGGCCGATTGATGCGGATGAGGCGGGACATGCGCCGGTCGGACAGTGAATCGGATAGGCCAGCGTGATAAATCAGGGGGCGGTCGCTGATCGGTTTGCTTTAACGGCACCGTGTTCCCAGACACACCGAAGCGTTTGTAAACATTGCAGGCTTCTATGAGGTGTTGGGATCCGGGTCAAACTTCTTTCCGTCCGGTATGCGCATGGGCGCGTCCTGGCGGTGAGATATACAGCTGTTGTTTTATTTTTTTGTTCGGCTAAGATAGTAATTGGTTACTTACTTTATGGGTGATGACACATTGAGCAACACTGCAAAACATCTACCCGCCGATGAACGCCGCACCGTTACGGTTGAGGCGGTGGTTGAGCTGGCGGGGTCGCAAAACCCCAGCGAAATCACAACCTCGGACATCGCCAGGCACATGAATCTCACCCAGGGGGCGCTGTTTCGTCACTTCCCGACCAAGGATGCCATCTGGCAGGCCGTGATGGTGTGGGTGACGGATCGTCTGCTGGCCAGGATAGACCGCGCTGCAGAAGGGATAGCGTCGCCACTGGCCGCCATGCAAGCCATGTTCATGAGCCATGTCGAGTTCGTGGTCGAGCACCCCGGCGTACCGCGGATGATGTTCGGCGAGTTGCAGCGCGCCGATTTCACCCCGGCCAAGCGCATGGCGCAGACGCTGATTAAGCGTTATAGCGAGCGCCTGGTGTCGCGTATCGAGCAGGGAAAGCTTGCCGGAGAAATCGCCCATGAAATCGATACCCAGGCCGCCGCCACGTTGTTCATCGGCAGCATTCAGGGGCTGGTCATGCAGTCTATGTTGTCAGGCGATATCAAACGCATGCACGCCGACGCACCCGGTGTTTTTGCCATTTACCAACGTGGTGTAAGGGGTTTGAAATGAAGCAGTTTATGTCCACCCATGGCCGAACCCTGGCACTGGTCGGTGTGCTGGTGCCGTTACTTGCGCTGTTTGTCTATGTCGCCCTGCGTTCGGGGCCGCTGGCACCGGTGTCGGTGACGGTCGCTAGCGTGGAGGCACAATCCATCACGCCGGGCTTGTTTGGCATTGGCACCGTCGAGGCGCGTTATACCAACAAGATCGGGCCCACGGTTGCCGGGCGCGTCAAGCGGCTGGATGTGCAGGTAGGCGATCGGGTGCGCGCCGGACAGCTGCTCGGCGAGATCGACCCGATAGACCTGGACGACCGGATCCGCTCGCAGGCGGCGGCGCTCAAGCGCGCTGAAGCGGCGTTGCGTGAGGCCGACGCCCGACAGGGCTACGCGCAAACGCAGGCGCGCCGCTACGCGCAATTGCTCGCGGTGCGCTCGACCAGCGAGGAAATCGTCGCCACCAAACGGCAGGAATTGCAGATTGCCGATGCCGCACAGTCCGCCGCGCGGGAAGATGTGATCCGCACCCGTTCCGACCGCGCGGCATTGGTCGCACAGCGCAGCAATCTGCGCCTTATTGCGCCAGCGGATGGCCTGGTGGCGGTGCGCAATGCCGATCCCGGCACAACCGTCGTTGCGGGTCAGTCAGTGGTGGAAGTGATCGACCCCAACAGCCTGTGGATCAACGTGCGCTTCGACCAGGTCAGCGCCACCGGTCTGGCTGCCGGATTGCCGGTGCGCATCGTGCTGCGCTCGCGCAGCGGCCAGACCTTGACTGGGCATGTGCTGCGGGTGGAGCCATTGGCCGACGCAGTGACCGAGGAAACGCTCGCCAAGGTGGTGTTTGATGCACTGCCCGTGCCCTTGCCGCCAGTGGGCGAGCTGGTCGAGGTCACCGTCGCCTTGCCTGCGCTCGCCGCCGTGCCGGTCATCCCCAATGCCGCCATCCAACGGGTGGAGGGCAAGTTGGGGGTGTGGCAGATCGTCGATGGCGATCCGCACTTTACCCCCGTCACACTGGGGGCCGGTGACCTCGATGGGCACCGGCAAGTGCGCGAAGGGCTCAAGGACGGCGACCGGGTGATTGTGTACAGCGAAAAAACATTGACCCCGCACAGCCGTATTCACGTGGTCGAGCGTCTCCCGGGGGTGACGCAATGATCAGCCTGGCCGGACGCGACATCCTGCATTCCTGGGGCAAGTTCGTCTTCACCGGCGTTGGTCTTGGGCTGCTGATTGGCGTGACCCTGGTGATGGCCGGGGTATACCGGGGCATGGTGGACGATGCCAAGGCCTTGCTCGACAACAGCGGCGCGGATTTGTGGGTGGTGCAGAAAGACACGCTCGGTCCGTATGCGGAATCCTCCAGTCTCAACGACGACATCTATCGCGGCATTCTCGCCATGTCGGGGGTGGCGCAGGCCGCCAACGTGTCGTATCTGACCATGCAGGTGCGCAGAGGCGACAGCGATGTGCGCGCCATGGTGGTCGGCATTGCGCCCGGTGAGGCGGGCAGGCCGGGCTGGCCACCCTACCTCATTGCCGGACGCCAGATTACCCGCAGCCACTACGAGGCGGTGGCCGATATTGCCACTGGTTTCAAACTGGGCGAGCGGCTGCAGATTCGCCGTAATTATTACACCGTGGTGGGCTTGACCCGGCGCATGGTGTCGTCGGGCGGCGACCCGATGGTGTTCATCCCGCTCAAGGATGCGCAGGCGGCGCAGTTCCTCAAGGACAACGATGCGATTTTGCAGCAGCGCCGCCGTAGCGCCGAAAACCCGGCGCTCAATCGCCCCGGTGTCCCCGGACTGCTCGATGCGGTGATCGCCTCGCAAAGCGTCAACCCGTATGTCAACGCCGTACTGGTGAAGATCAAGCCCGGCTATGCCCCGGACGAGGTAGCGCAATCCATCCGGCAGTGGAAGCGCCTCACCGCCTATACCCTGCCACAGATGGAGGAAATTCTCATCGGCAAGCTGATCGCGACGGCGGCCAAACAGATCGGCATGTTCCTGGTGATCCTCGCCCTCGTCAGCGCGACTATCGTCGCCTTCATCATTTATACCCTGACGATGGACAAGATCCGCGAGATTGCAGTGCTCAAGCTGCTCGGCACAAAAAACCGCACCATCGCCGCGATGATCATGCAGCAAGCCGTCGCGCTGGGTCTGATTGGCTTCGCGGTGGGCAAGATCACCGCGACCTTCACCGCACCGCTGTTCCCAAAATATGTATTACTCATGCCGGGAGACACCGCTTTGGGTTTGTTTGGCGTGGTGGTGATTTGTGTGCTTGCCAGCATTATCGCCATCCGTGCTGCGCTCAAGGTCGATCCGGCCGAAGCGATTGGAGGCTGACATGCGTGGCAAAGGCATTCGCATTGAAGGCTTGAAAAAGCGCTATGGCAAGGGCGACACGGCGGTCGATGCGCTCAAGGGCGTGGACATGCAGGTGGCACCGGGCGAGGTGGTTGGATTGATCGGCCCGTCCGGTTCGGGCAAGAGCACCCTGCTCAAGTGCCTGGGCGCGGTGATCGAACCCAGCGCCGGACTGATGGCGCTGGGTGACGAGGTGATCTACGACAAAGGATGGAAAATCAGGGATCTGCGCGCGCTGCGCCGCGACAGGATCGGTTTTGTGTTCCAGGCACCGTATCTGATCCCGTTTCTGGATGTCACCGACAACGTCGCGCTGCTGCCCATGCTGGCCGGGGTGCCCAACGCCGAGGCGCGCAAGCGGGCGCTGGACTTGTTCAAGGCGCTGGATGTGGAGAATCGCGCCAGAGCCATGCCATCCCAACTTTCGGGCGGAGAACAGCAGCGCGTGGCGATCGCCCGCGGGCTGGTCAATCGCCCGCCGGTCATTCTCGCCGATGAACCCACCGCAGCGCTGGACAGCGTCCGCGCACTGGCGGTGATCCGTATCCTGGAGCAAATGGCGAGTCAATATGAAACGGCCATTATCGTCGTCACCCACGACGAAAAAATCATTCCGACCTTCAAGCGCATCTACCACATCCGCGATGGCATCACCTATGAGGAAGCGGGCGAGGGGCGGGGTGTCGATTGAATCCAACCCAGCCAACCGAGAGGCGTACACCATGAAAACCCTGCCCCCCGACGTTCATCCCTACCGCAGCACCCCGGATTTCACGGAAACCACGGTGCCCGACGCCCTGTTGCGCGAACACACGACCAAGCCCGGCAGCTGGGGGCTGATCCAGGTCATCGAGGGTGAACTGGATTACCGCATCCTGGAACCGGTAGAAGAATGCGTGCGCCTGCGCCCAGGCGTGGATGGCGTCGTTGAACCGACAATCAGGCACTGCGTCGAGCTGCGCGGGCCCGTCATTTTTCATGTCGCGTTTCACGCCGTACCCAAACTCGCAGACGACCCCACGCAAACGGGGGCGCCATGATTGCCGATCACCCACAGCCGTCGCCTCAGGGTTGCGTAAACCATTCCTGGTGCGTGTCTGCGCGCAACGTTGAAGT
>DZDB01000003.1:29208-38673 GCA_022736605.1 Sideroxydans lithotrophicus | reverse complement strand
CTCATGTCCTGGTCGCCCAGACGCGCCAGCAAGCCCTGATCTTCGCTAAAATTGGCCAGGCCTTTCAGATAGTAGGCGTAGTCCACGCTGGGATGGTTCGGGTGCAACTTGATGAAGCGATCGGCCGCGGCAATGGCTGAAACGGGCTCATTGTCTTTGTAATAAGCGTAAGCGACTTCGAGTTGAGCCTGCTGCGCGTAGCGACCATAGGGATAACGCGCTTCGAGGGTCTCGAAATATTTGATGGCTTTTTCATAGCCGCCGGAGTTGAGCTGGTCTTTGGCTTCACTGTAGATTTTTTGTGCAGACCAGTCTTTGGTTTCGTCGACCGAGCCGGACAAGGAACTGCATCCGCTGAGCAAAACCAGCAACAAAACAAGTAAACTTCGCTTCATGACATCTTCCGAAAAACAGTTGCACGATTATACTCCAAACCATTCGGACGCCGCCGCTATCGTATTGGAAATCCCCATCAGCAGCGGTGGTCAACGTCTCGATCAGGCGCTGGCCGCCATCATGCCGGATTATTCCCGCAGTCGCATCCAGGACTGGATCAAACGTGATCTGGTCAGAGTTGATGGTCGCGTGCTGGGTGTGAAAGATAAAGTGTGGGGGGGTGAGCGCATTGATGTCGTGACCGATACGCATCCCGCAGAGGTGCCTGCGCTGGCCGAAGACATTGCGCTCGATATCGTATTTGAGGATGACACACTGCTGGTGGTGAACAAACCGGCCGGACTGGTGGTGCATCCGGGCAGCGGCAACTGGCAGGGCACCCTGCTCAATGCGCTGCTGCACCATGCTCCGCAACTGTCGGCCATTCCCCGCGGCGGCATTGTGCATCGGCTCGATAAAGACACCAGTGGTTTGCTGGTTGTTGCGAAAACCCTTACTGCGCAGACCCATCTGGTACGCCAGTTACAGGCGCGCAGTGTCAAGCGGCTGTATCTGGCCGTGGCGACAGGCGTCATTCAGATGGCGGGGACAGTCGATGCGGCGATTGGCCGTCACCCCACCCAGCGGACGAAAATGGCCGTTGTTCACACAGGTCGTGAGGCCGTCACGCATTACACGGTGCTGGAAAACTACGCTCAATTTACGCTGATTGAATGCGCGCTGGAAACTGGCCGCACGCATCAGATTCGGGTGCATTTGCAGTCTATCAAGCACCCCCTGGTAGGGGATCCTGTGTATGGCCGGGTGGTGCACAAGGCGCCGGATGCGGTGAAAGACTTCAAACGCCAGGCGTTACATGCCAAACGACTGGGGCTGCTGCACCCGATCACCGAGGATACGATGGAATGGGACGCCGCTCCACCAGCCGATTTTCAGGCATTGCTGACAGCACTGCGTGAGACCGTGTCATGAACCCAGACTGGATTATCCCGGATTGGCCTGCACCTGCGGCTGTGCGCGCTTGCGTCACGACGCGCGAGGGCGGTGTCAGCCTGGCGCCGTATACCAGTCTCAATCTGGGAAATCACGTGGGTGACGTACCCGCGCACGTCGCGCAGAATCGGGCGCGAGTACGCGCGGCGTTGCCGACTGAACCGCTGTGGCTCAAGCAGACGCATGGCTTGCAGGTGGCCAATGCTGCGCAGGCGCAGGCTGAAACCGAGGCCGATGCGAGTGTGGCGCGCCAGCCGGATCAGGTTTGTGCGGTGATGACAGCGGACTGCCTGCCGGTATTGTTCTGTGATCAGGCTGGTACGGTTGTCGGCGCGGCGCATGCAGGCTGGCGCGGCCTGGCGGATGGCATACTGGAGCAGACTGTCGCTGCGATGCAGGTGCCGCCAGGGCAGATCATGGCGTGGCTGGGGCCGGCGATCGGGCCGGATAAATTTGAAGTGGGAGAAGACGTGCTGGCCGTGTTTGTGGCCGATTTGCCCGACGCATTGGCAGCTTTTCAAACGATTAAACCAGACAAGTGGTTAGCCGACATCTATCAGCTGGCCCGATTGCGTTTGGCGCGGCTGGGGGTGCATCAGGTGTACGGAGGCGGTCTGTGTACCTATACCGACGCCACGCGTTTTTATTCGTACCGGCGTGATGGCGTCACCGGGCGCATGGCCAGCCTGATCTGGCTGGCCGACACATAGTCAGCACTGGATTGCGGTTTTTGTGTAGTCGCCGAACGGCACGACTTGGGCAGTGGCGGTGACGATTTCCTTGGCTTTGCCTGCACCCAGTTCAGCATTTAACTGCGATTTATACGCCTTGAAAAAATCATCAAACAGCAGACCGCCATACACGCCAGTGGCATAAATTTCGTCGCTGGCAGCGTCGTATTCCAGTGCCACGGCAGACAATGGGCCTGCTGCCGGGCCGGACAATACTTTGGCGCCGTGCGCCGGGTCGTACACGCTGTTGTGTGAGCAACAGGTAATCACCCCCGCGCGGCCTGCCATCTGGCTCTTGCCGGTATTGTAGGTAATCAGGCTGACGTCTTTGCTCGGGTAGGATAGCTGGTGGGCGCAGATTGCACTGTAGGCGACGATGGATTTATCCGCACCCACACCGCCGCGCCAGGCGTAGGCATTACCATTAGCATCAGTCAGCTGGTCTGCATGGTCAGCTGGCTTGCCCAGATTGATCAAAAAGTTGGGCGTGCTGGCATACGGGTAATTGAATAGGTATGCGCTACTGCTAGACAGTTTGCTGGCTTTAATGGGCAATCCCTGCGCGTCAACCAGCTTGACGCGTTCAAATGTGGCCAGCTCGGCAGCCTGAGTCTGGCGGATGAGGCAGGGTGCAACGCTGCTTGTCGCTGCGGCTGCGCTACAAATTTTGATGAATGAACGTCTATCCATGAATCACTCCAAAAAAAGGGGGCATGGCGCCCCCTTTGATTTAATGGCAAGGCTTAAGCGAACAGATCGCGATAAATGCCTTGTGCCCATTCCAGTGTGGCGCGGCCTTTTGCTGCGTCGCGGTTTTCAAACATTTTGGTATCGCTGGAGAAACTGAACGCCTGCTTTTCCTTGCTGTAGGTATAACCGGCGTCAACGCTGATACCTTCCATCGGATCGGCATTCACCATCGAGTAACAAACGGTGCGCGGGCTTTCCCATGGAATGGTTTTGCCTTGAGCGTGCGCTGCCAGAACTTTGGCAACATATTTGCCTTCGGTATTTGAGGTATTGGCGCTCTTGGAAAACGGCATTGGGCGAGAGTCGCCGGTTACATACACGCGTTCGTCGCCGATTACGTTGTATTTGAAGCCGTCGATATTGGCTTCTTTCTGATTGCTTTTTGGATCCATCAGACCAAAGGTTTCGATGATGCGGGCAGCACGTACATTGGGGTATATCGCTGCATCATCGAATTTGTAGTTGTCAAATTCGGTCTTGATGGTTCTGCCCGCAACGTCCACACCCTTGATCTCGGATGATGGCTTGTACTCGATATAATCCTTGTACAACTCATCAAACGCCGCGTGGAAGCCTTTGGCCTTGATTGTGATATCCGGATTGGCGTCGAGCACCAGCACCTTGCCCTTGATCTTGTTCTTTTTGAAATACGACGCGATCATGCAGGCACGCTCGTAAGGCGCAGGCAGGCAGCGATAGTTGCCGCCCGGCACGGTCTGAATGAACAGGCCGCCGTCAAAGCCGTGAATTTTGTCACGAATCGTGACGTGTTCAGTCGGCATGGTCCAGCCTGCTGGATAGTCAGTGCGCAGTTTGGTTTCGCTTTCGATATCGTTTACGCCAATCTTTGCGTAGTCATAATCAATGCCCGGAGCAAGTACCAGATAGTCATAATCAATTTCACCGAAATTGGTCATCAGCTTGCGCCCGGCACGATCCAGGCCGGTGCAGGTGGCGTTGAAAAACGTGTAATTGTTGTTGCGTGCAGCATCAAGGAAGCTGTGGTTGGCCAGAAATTCGAGATTGATCAGGTCGGCGTACCACAAGTTGCTGGAAAAGCAGGACGAATACATGTCGCGCTTTTCAACCATCACCACGTCAAACTTGGGGTAGGCTTTTTTGGCGTATTTCGCGATGGTAAGCCCTGAAGTACCGGCCCCCACTACCACCAGCCGGGGGCCTTTGGCTTTGGGTAGCGGGGCTTTGATATTGGTTCCCACCGACAGCGTGGCCGCATGCGCTGCGGTAAGCCCCAAACCACTGGTACCTGCTGCGAGGGTGGCAGCAGCTGCGCCGCCAAGCTTGAAAAAATCGCGCCGATTCAGTTTTGAGTTTTGATCCATGATGTCTTTGCTCCTCCGTTATCGTGTGATTATGTAGACAGGTGTAACGTCATACCCGGTGTGTTGAGTATGGCGTTGGAGGGGAGAAGCAAGTTACATACCAGTACTTAAATAGTATTTATTGCTGCAAAAAGTACTAATTCGCTTTGATTTGTCATGACAATCTGTCTTTTTTAACAATAGCGTCATGACAAAGTGCCATATAACGGTTGATCACTCGACGGCAGCATCAAAGCGCCATCGAAAAAAGTACTCAAGAAGCGCCTTGCGCAGCCGCACTGGCGCAGCCGCACACACCTGGCGCTGAACTGCACGCCGACTTGCGCGGCTGCTACAAGATCAAGATCAAATTGCGCAAACACGGTTACAGACTGATTTACAGCGTTGAAGAGGACGCTCTCATCGTACTCATCCTGGCGGTGGATAAGCGTGAGGACATGCTTGCTTACCGATCTGTCATCGCACGCCTCCTCGCTATCCGATAACCCTGGCGACCCGATAAAGCTTGGTAAGTCCCCGGTCCGGGGCGGCTAGCCGCCATTGACCGATAGTCCATGGCTTGCTGAGCGTACTGAGCTCAGTAAAGGTTAGTGATAACGGTTCTTATTATTTTTGTAAATATATGTAATCGAGCTGTCGGCAACACCCATCTAAACCGGGAAGGCTCGGTTAAACTGTCCATATAGCCTTGCCCTCAACAAACGGTTTACACGTGGTTAAAACAAACAGCCGATCCCTGCTGCCTGCATTCATTAGACTTGTCCTGATTTTAGTGATGGGAATAGGGGGGTCAACGCACGCGCATGCCGATGATTTCAGCTACACGGTGACGCTCGACGTTCCCGATGCGTATCGAAGCCTGCTGGAAAACAACTTAAGCATCAATCAGTGGCATGACAATCCGGCGATGAATCTTGCACAACTGGAGCGTCTCTATGTGGCGGCGCCCGACGATATTCGCAACCTGATGTCCACTGCAGGCTATTTTTCACCCCAAATTACCGCCACCCTGCAACAATCCAGTGGCGGCTGGACGGCGCATTTCACAATCGCGCCGGGCGAGCCGGTGCGGGTGGCAAAGCTGGATATCCAGTTACAGGGGGCGATTACCCAGCAGTTGGTGGTCTATGACAAATTGCTCACGCGTATTAACCGGCAGTGGAGTCTGAAACCCGGCAGCGTGTTTCTGCAATCAGACTGGGAAGCGGCCAAGCGCAATGCACTCAAAAGCATGCTGGCGCAGCAGTATCCAACGGCACACGTGGCGCGTAGTGAGGCGCTGGTCAATCCGCAAAGCGGGCAGGTTGATTTGACGGTAGTGCTCGATAGCGGCGCAGCGTTCAGTTTCGGCAAAACCACGATCAGCGGCTTGCAGCGTTATCCTGCCAGCGTGGTCGAGCGGTTGAATCCTATCGAACCCGGCATGCCGTATTCCCAGGCCAAGCTGCTTGAATTCCAGAGTGCGTTGCAGGACCGGCCGTATTTCAAATCGGTGAGTGTCACGGCTGAAACTGATCCGGCGCATCCCGACAATGTGCCGGTGCAGGTCACGATCGTTGAACAGTCCAGCCAGAAAATCGCGCTGGGGCTGGGTGTCAGCAGCGATAACGGCGTACGCGGTCAGATTGAATACGAAAACCTGAATATTTTGAACCGCGCCTGGCGCTTTAAAACGCAGGTCGAGGTCGAAACCAATCAAGATACTTTAAATTCAGAACTGGCATTGCCACGCAATGATCTGGGCTATCTGGACAGTATTAACGCGTTCCGCGTGCGGTCCGATATCGAGGGTGAGACCACACTGCGCTATGGCACGGGGGTCAAGCGCACACGGCTAAAAGGCCGCGTCGAAACCACGCTGGCGCTGCAGTTTCAGACGGAACGCCAGTCAGTTGCCGGTTCGGTGGGTGATAACCGGCAGGCGCTGTCGCTCAATTACACCTGGACTTATCGCAATCTGAATAATCCACTGTTTCCCACACGCGGCTATATTTTCAGTGCTCAGCTGGGCGGCGCGGCGCGCGCATTACTGTCCGATCAGAATTTCGTTCGAGGCTATCTGCGCGGCGTGTATTACTACCCGATAAATCCACGTAACGGCCTGATTTTCCGCAGTGAATTCGGCAGCGTGCTGGCAGCCAGCCGCGAGGGGATTCCATCGGATTTTCTGTTCCGCACGGGCGGCGACCAATCGGTGCGCGGTTATTCCTACCTCAGTCTGGGGGTAAAACAGGGCGATGCCATCGTCGGTGGCCGTTATCTGGCGGTGGCGAGTGCTGAATACGACCACTGGCTGACGCGCAATTGGGGGGTCGCGACGTTTTATGACATGGGTGATGCAGCCGACACGCTACCGAATCTGAAACTGGTATCCGGTTATGGCATCGGCGCGCGCTGGCGCAGCCCGGTCGGCGCGCTCAATCTCGATTTGGCCTACGGTCAGGCAACACAATCGGTGCGCCTGCATTTCAGCGCCGGGGTGTCATTTTAATGCGGTGGGGGTGGTTCGGCTTGCGTTGGCTGCGCGCGCTGATTATCAGCGTGCTGCTACTGCTGACGGGGGTGGCGGCGGTGTTGTGGGTGCTGGGCCAGGCACCGGGCTTACGCACCCTGGCACAACTGGCGGAGCGCTTCAGTCACGGCGAATTGCACATGACAGGCGTGAGCGGCAGCCTGTATGGCCCGCTGAAAATCGGGACAATGCGCTACGAAACCGCTGAAAAAAGCTATATCGCGCACGATGTGATGCTGGATTGGGCGCCACGTGAATTGCTGCATGCACAGCGTTTGCACATCACCCGGTTGCGACTCCGCAGCCTGGATGTGACGCTGATCAAGCCCAGCACCACGCCGTTGAGCCTGCCCAAAACCTTGCGTCTGCCGTTTGCGCTATCGCTGCCGGATGCGCGCCTTGAGCGCCTGAGCGTGCATGACCATGGACAAGATTATGTGTTCAATCAACTTCGTCTCAGCCTGGACAATCCGGGCAGCGCTTATCAGGCGCGGCTCAGCCTGTTGACACCGTGGGGAGCGGGGCAGGCCAGCGGCAGTCTGGGTGCCAATGCGCCGTTTGCCTTACAGGCAAAACTGCAACTCGAGCAAAACGACGGCGTGCACCAGTACACGGTGAAAAGCGCCCTGGGTGGCTCACTGTCGCATATCGACGTCACCGGCTCCGGCAGCTCGGGTGACGCCACCGGTCGCTGGCAAGCCAGTTTGACGCCGTTCGACGCCGTTCCACTGCAACAGGCCAACATTAAAATTCAGCGGCTCGATCCACGGCGCCTGGACAGCGCGCTGCCGCAGGCTGATCTGGATGTGAATTTGCAGCTGTCATCCAATGCCAAAGACCATTTCAGCGGCGCATTGTCCGTTTTCAACCGCTTGCCCGGCACGCTGGACGCGCAACGCCTGCCGTTGCGCCAGATTCGGGGGCAGCTGGCGGGGTCGCTGACGCGCTGGACGCTGCGCGGTGTGCAGCTTGATCTGGGTGAAGTCGGCCAATTTAGCGGCGAGGGCAGTCTGCAGGCGGGCGTGGTGCAGGCCAACCTCACCACCTCGGGTCTGAACCTGCATGGGCTACTGGGGCAACTTCGACCGACACGCCTGGCAGGCAAAATCAGTCTCAAGGCCGATCAAGGCGCGCAAATGTTGCAAGCCAATCTGACGCAGGCCGATTACGGTATTGAGCTCGATGCGCGTCGTCAGGGTGACACGATTACGCTCAACTCGGCGCGCCTGACAGCCGGAGGAGGGGTTGTGACGGTCAGTGGTCGGCTGGATTCGGGTGGCCAGCGCAGCTTCAAGGCAAATGGCAGGCTCGCGCGATTTGACCCATCGCGCCTGGGAGGCTACCCGTCAGCCATGCTTAATGCCACGTTCAGCGCCCAGGGGCAATTGAAGCCACAACTGGGTGCTGCACTGCGAGTCAATATTGCGAATAGCCGCTATCGTGGTCAGCCCCTGTCCGGCAATGCGCAATTCAATCTGGCACAGCAGCGCGTGTGGGGCAGCGTGCTCAAGTTGACGCTCGGCGCGAACCAGCTCAATGCGGCCGGTGCTTTTGGCAAACCGGGTGATCGTTTGAACTGGCAAATCAACGCGCCAAAACTCAGCCAGCTGGACAAAAACCTGGCTGGACAGCTGAATGGCCAGGGCATACTCAGCGGCAGCTTTGCGCAACCCGCAGGCAGTTTCAATATCAGGGCGCAGGGTCTGGACTGGCAAGGCAAACAGCATCTGGATGCGCTGATTGCGACGGGTGAACTCGCGCAGGGGCTGGCAGGGCGGCTGAATCTGTCGGCGCAGCTGACCGGTTTGCGCAGTGAGTCTTTGGCGCTGGATAGCGCCGCACTCGTCGCACAAGGCACACGGAGCGCGCACACTTTCTCGCTCTCGGCGCGCAGCCCGCAACTCGATTTACGCGCTGCGCTGAGCGGTGGCTGGCATGTAAATCAAGGCTGGCGTGGACAGATAATGCGCATGGAAAACACCGGCAGATATCCAGTCAAACTCAATGCGCCAGCGGGTTTGGCGCTCGGGACGGGGTCGGTTAATCTGACGGGTGCGGATTTGGCGCTGGCGCGTGGCCGGGTACAGATTCAGGCAGCCAGCTGGGTCAATGGACACATTGCCAGTCAGGGTAGTGCACAGGCGCTGGATACCGGTTATCTGCTGGCGCTGGCTGGCGCGCGTCCGGGTGTCAGCAGCAGCCTGATCATGGGTGGAAAGTGGCAATTTGATGCCGCTGATCAGGTCAACGGCAGCGTTGAGCTGTGGCGTGAACAGGGCGACATCAAGGTGCCGACCTCGCCACCCACAGCGCTGGGTATCAATTTTCTCAAACTCAGCATCAAGGCGGTGGCGAACCGGGTACAGGCCGACCTGAATTTGACCGGTACCACGCTGGGGTCGGTTTCTGCGCGTGCAGATACCGTCCTCGCGCGCCACAATGGCGCGTGGGGGGTGTCGGGCAATGCCCCCATCGCAGTGGGCGCACAGGCCACCATGCCGTCACTGGCCTGGCTAAGCGGGCTGGCGGGCGGTGCAATCGGGCTGGATGGCGCGGTGCAAGCGGGTGTTGGCATCACCGGCAGCCTCAACGCGCCGCTGTTGTCCGGGCTGATTACCGCGCAGAACCTGCAACTGGACTATCCGCAACAGGGTGTGCAATTGAAGGACGGCACCCTGCGCGCGAGTTTGAGTAACGATACGCTGACGCTCGAAAGTCTGGTCATGCACGCCGGTAAAGG
>DZDB01000003.1:24632-29108 GCA_022736605.1 Sideroxydans lithotrophicus | reverse complement strand
CAGTGCGGCAGGCAAGGCGCAAACCTACGCGCTGGATTTTGATCTCGACCTGGATCTGGGCTCGCAGTTTTATTTGAAAGGGCGCGGCGTCGATGCACAACTGGGTGGCAGCCTGCAGGTGCGCAGCCGCGCCGGGCGTGTGCCGACCGCCACCGGCACCATCGCGGTCACCAAAGGCACGTATAGCGCCTACGGACAAAAACTCACCATCACGCGTGGCATCCTGAATTTTATCGGGCCACTGGATAATCCTGGCCTGAATATTCTGGCCGAGCGTATTGCACCGACGGTAATCGGTTCTGGTGGCCTGGGTGCGAGTGATTATGTGCAAGCGGGCGTTGCTATCACCGGCACGGCGCGCGCGCCGCAGGTCAAGCTGGTATCCACACCGGATGTACCCGACAGTGAAAAGCTTTCCTGGCTGGTGCTGGGGCACGGCACCGCTGATGCCAGCGCCACCGAGTTCAACGCGCTGCAAACAGCGGCAGGGGTACTGCTGGGAATGGGCGACTCGGTCAATCTGCAAACCAGAATCGCCGCCGCAACCGGGTTGAGCGAAATCAGTCTGGCTGGCGGTGGTACGCTGGAAAGCAGCATCATCGTGCTCGGCAAACGTTTGTCAAAAGACCTGTATTTGACTTATGAACAAGGCTTGGCAGGCACCACCAGTCTGGTGAAGATTACTTACGAGCTGTCGCGTCGGGTTTCGCTGCGCTTGCAAACTGGTAGCCAGAGCGCGGTGGATATTTTTTATACTTTCCGCTTTCACTGAAGCGGTCTATATTACGATGCGGGCTAGCCGGATTTGACTTTTTTGTAAAAATTTGCGGAGTTCAGTCCAACTTGTTTACTTGCCAGTTTCTACTTCCTTGCTCGTCACCCGACATCGGACAAGGAATACATGACAACGTCGGGACAAACTGGAGACTGAAGAATGGAACAAAAAAAACTCGCGCTCATTGCCACAAAAGGCACGCTGGATTGGGCCTACCCACCTTTTATTTTGGCTTCAACCGCAGCAGCCTTGAATTATGAAGTACAGATATTTTTTACGTTCTATGGCTTGCAGCTGCTGCGTAAGGATCTTTCAGGCGTCAAGGTAAGCCCATTGGGTAACCCTGGCATGCCAATGAAAATGCCCTTCGGGCCAAAATGGTTTCGTGGCATCAGCTGGAATATTCCCAATGCAGTGCAATCCCTGGTACCAGGCTATGAAACGCTTGCCACTGGCCTGATGAAGCAGACCATACGCAATACCGGCGTGGCGACCATTCCAGAATTGCGGACACTGTGCAAGGAAGCGGATGTAAAGTTTATTGCGTGTCAGATGACCGTTGAGTTATTCGGATTCGAGCATAGCGACTTTATCGACGATATCGAATACGGTGGTGCAGCCACTTTCTTTGAGTTTGCGGGTGAGTCGGATATCTGCCTCTATATTTAACCTGGTTATACCGTCGGCAGGATCTATTCGAAGCGCATGGATAAATCCACCGCCTGAATGTGCTTGGTCAGGCTGCCGACGGAAATACGCTGAACGCCGGTTTCGGCGACACTTCGAATGGTATCCAGGCTGATATTGCCGGATGCTTCCAGTACGGCACGGCCAGCAGTTAACTGTACCGCCTCACGCAATTGATCCAGACTGAAATTGTCCAGCAAAATCAGTTTTGCGCCAGCTGCAAGCGCCTGTACCAATTCATCCTGATTTTCTACCTCAATTTGTACTGGTACGTTACCTGCCACGCGCGCAGCAGCACTTAGTGCCTGGGCGATACCCCCGGCTGCGGCAATATGGTTTTCCTTGATTAAAACACCGTCATACAGGCCGATGCGCTGGTTGGCGCCGCCCCCGGTAAGCACTGCGTATTTCTGTGCTAAACGCAGACCGGGCAGGGTCTTGCGCGTATCCATTACCACTGCGTCCGTGCCTGCAATGGCGTCAACGTAGCGCCGCGTCAGCGTGGCCGTGGCCGACAGGGTTTGTAAAAAATTCAATGCCGGGCGTTCCGCTGTCAGCAAGGCACGCGCATTGCCCTGAATTTCGCACAGCATCTGCGATTCGCCTATGCAGCTGCCGTCCTGGCTGTACCAGCGTATTTTTATGCCCGGGTCGAGTTGGCGAAAACACGCTTCAAACCAGGCCTGGCCACACAGGATGGCTTTTTCCCTGCACAGTATATGGGCGCGTGCTTGGGTATCGGCCGGAATCAGTTGTGCGGTAAGGTCGCCGCTGCCGATGTCTTCGGCCAGCGCGTTGGCAACCTGGTGCTGGAGGGCTTCGAGTAATACGGGGTCGGGCAGGAACATGGGGCGAGGTGGATAGCCAGAGCAAGCCGCATTTTGCGCGGCTGTTCCCTCACCTGCAATAGCGTAATCAGCCTCCAAAGGAAAAATCGGCATCGTCAGGGGTGTTGAGGAAGCGCTGGCGTTTCTCGGACAACTCCCATAGCAGACCATCCAGCAACATGAGTTCTTCCACGATTTCAGCTGGAAAGCCAATGCGCGTGCTGCGTTTATCGATCATCAGGCTTTGCAGGTAGGCGTCGATTTCGGCTGTCCCCCATGCCTTGCATAAAGTTTCTGCGATGCGTGGAAACGCCAGCTCCAAGTGGCTGAGTGGCGAGATGGATACGGATTCAGACGAGTTGTTGGTCATTATTTTCTCCGTTTGCAGTGGGTCAGGTTGAAAACTGGGGTCTGTGCCCCATTTTGATGATAGGTCACACATCAAGGGATAACAATCATGCGCTTTGACAAACTTACCACGCAATTCCAGCAGGCTTTTTCCGACGCACAAAGCCTGGCCGTTGGACAAGACAATCAGTTCATCGAGCCGGTGCATTTGCTGGCTGCGTTAATTGACCAGACTGACGGCGGCAGCAGCTCGTTGCTGGCGCGAGCGGGCGGCAATGTACGCGCGCTTCGTACCGCGTTGCAGGCAGCCATCGAACGACTGCCAAAAGTGGACAATCATGGTGGCGAAGTACAGATTTCACGCGATCTCAACAGCGTGCTCAATTTGACCGACAAGGAAGCGCAAAAGCGCGGCGACCAGTTCATTTCCAGCGATTTGTTCCTGCTCGTGGCGAGCGAAGACAAGGGCGAAGTGGGACGGCAGATGAAGCAGCACGGCGTCACGCGCGTGGCGCTCGATACGGCTATCAATCAGGTGCGCGGTGGAGAGAATGTCAGCAGTGCCGACGCCGAAGGGCAGCGCGAGGCGCTGAACAAGTACACGCTGGACCTGACCGAGCGTGCGCGTCAGGGTAAGCTCGACCCGGTAATCGGTCGTGATGATGAGATTCGTCGCGCCATCCAGGTGTTACAGCGTCGTACCAAAAACAACCCGGTGCTGATCGGTGAACCTGGCGTCGGCAAGACCGCCATTGTGGAAGGATTGGCGCAGCGCATCATCAACGGCGAGGTACCGGAAACCCTGAAGAACAAGCGCGTGCTGGTGCTGGACATGGCCGGGCTGCTGGCGGGTGCCAAATACCGGGGCGAGTTTGAAGAACGCCTGAAATCGGTACTCAAGGAAGTCGCGCAGGATGAAGGCCGCATTATTTTGTTTATTGACGAATTGCATACTATGGTCGGCGCAGGCAAAGCCGAAGGCGCAATGGACGCGGGTAATATGCTCAAACCGGCGCTCGCGCGCGGTGAGTTGCATTGTGTCGGCGCGACTACATTGGATGAGTATCGTAAATACATCGAGAAGGATGCCGCGCTGGAGCGGCGTTTTCAGAAGGTGCTGGTGGATGAGCCGTCGGTTGAAGACACCATCGCCATTCTGCGCGGGCTGAAGGAAAAATACGAAGTGCACCACGGTGTCGAGATTACCGACCCAGCCATCGTCGCGGCGGCGGAGCTGTCGCATCGCTATATTACCGACCGTTTTTTGCCGGACAAGGCCATTGATCTGATCGACGAGGCGGCATCGCGGGTGAAAATGGAGATCGATTCCAGGCCGGAAGTCATGGACAAGATGGAACGGCGCATGATTCAGCTCAAGATCGAACGTGAAGCGGTGAAGCGCGAAAAAGACGAAGCTTCGCTCAAGCGTCTGCAGCTGATTGAGGACGAGTTGGCGCGTTTGCAGCGTGAATACAATGATTTGGAAGAAATCTGGAAATCCGAGAAAGCGATGGTATCGGGTGCGCAGCATGTGCGCGAAGAAATTGACCGGTTACGCGCACAGCTGGCCGATCTGCAGCGCCAGGGCAAGCTCGACAAGGTAGCCGAGATTCAGTACGGCAAACTGCCGCAGCTTGAAGCGCAGTTGAAACAGGCGGAAGCAGGCGAGGGCAAGCACGAATTCAAGCTGCTGCGGCGTGACGTCGGCACCGAAGAAATCGCTGAAGTGGTGTCGCGTGCGACCGGGATTCCAGTGTCGAAAATGCTGTCAGGTGAGCGCGATAAGTTGATGCAGATGGAAAATACACTGCATCAGCGTGTGGTTGGTCAGGATGAGGC
>DZDB01000003.1:4825-24532 GCA_022736605.1 Sideroxydans lithotrophicus | reverse complement strand
TATGAAGAAGGCGGCACGCTGACCGAAGCGGTGCGGCGCAAACCTTACAGCGTGATTTTGCTGGATGAGGTCGAAAAAGCGCATCCGGATGTGTTCAACGTGTTATTGCAGGTGCTGGACGACGGGCGCTTGACCGACGGCCAGGGGCGTACGGTGGATTTCAAGAATACCGTGATCGTGATGACTTCCAACCTCGGCAGCCAGATGATTCAGCAGATGTCAGGCGATGATTATCAGGTTGTTAAGCTGGCGGTAATGGGCGAGGTTAAAACCTATTTCCGGCCGGAATTCATCAACCGGATCGACGAAGTGGTGGTGTTCCACGCGCTCGGCGAGGCCAATATCCTGTCGATTGCACGCATTCAGGTGCAGTATCTGGGCAAACGTCTGGCGGCGATGGGGATGGGTTTTGACATTACCGACGCAGCGCTGGCGGAGCTTGCGGCCGTTGGCTTTGACCCGGTATTCGGTGCGCGGCCATTGAAGCGGGCGATCCAGTCGCAGCTTGAGAATCCGCTGGCCAAGGAAATATTGTCTGGCCACTTTGCCGAAAAGGACACCATACGCGTTGATTTTCGTGACGGCAGAATGGTGTTCGACAAGGGCTGACGCAGATCAGCGGCGGGCGCGCCAGCGGACGACCAGCCAGGTCAGCGCACCGATCGCTGCAATGCCAAGCAATATCCAGACTTCAATGTGCTGGATGTTGCGTAGCAGCCAGTGCAGGGCATCGCCAAACAGGTAGCTTGCCACCACAATCAACGTCGCCCAGAGCACGGCACCGAGGGTATTCCATACACTGAACTGAAGCGGCGTGACTGCGCTCATGCCCACCAGCATGGGGCCGATGGTGCGGACGCCATAGGTAAATCGCAGGATAACGATGACAGGTGCATGGTAGCGTGCGATCAGCTGCCTGACCTTGAGCGCGCGTGTCGCCCAGGCTGGAAAACGCTGCAATAGCTGTGCGCCATATCGGTGTCCTAAAAAGTAAAACAACTGGTCGCCGAGAATGGCGCCAGCAATGGCAGTCAACCAGACGAGCAGGGGATTTAAATAGCCCTGGTGTGCTGCTATCCCGGCCAAAACCAGGATGGTTTCTCCTTCGAGGAGGGTGCCGATCAATACGGCGTAATAACCGTATTGATGAATCAGTGCAGTAAAATCCATCAGGCCACCAGACTGGCGAAGATATTCACGCTCAAGGCCACGACGACGACGTTAAATCCGAATGCCAGTACGCCGTGCGCCAGCGTCACGCGGCGCATGAGCCGGGTGGTGACATTGACGTCGGAGGTTTGCGAGGTCATGCCAATGACAAGGGAAAAATAGGCGAAGTCCAGATAATCCGGCTCGCGCTTGCCGGGGAAATCCAGTCCACCCGCGGCGTCTTTATCGCGCCGACGTGCGCCGACGTAATATAAATGCGCATAATGAAACGCAAAACGTGTATGTATCAGCAGCCAGGCCAGTCCTAGCGCGAGAAAAGACAGTGCGATATGCAGGCTTTTTTGCCCTGGCGAGACGTCATGCGTGGTCTTGAATAAAAATGCCAAAGCCCCCACGCTAATGAACGCAGCGCCCACTACCACGATCATGATGGCTTTGCCACTTTGGCGCAGGGTCTGCGTGCTAATGCGGGTTGCCGTGCTGTCGGCGCCAGCAATGGTGATCCACGACAGAATTAAATAGACACCTGCTCCCGCATCCCAGGCAGATATCAGGCTGGTTGAGGCAGGTAACCAGGTGGCCAGACCAAAGTTGCTCAGGACGCCAATCGTGATGGCAATGGCAAGTCGATGGCGGGCATTCAGATGGCGCACTGCTTGTTTGATAGGCGCTGTCAGCATGGAATAGGTTAAATTATCGATTCGCCGTAGTGTAACTGAGACCGTTGAGCAAACAAGCGCTTGTCTGATTTGACCTGGTCTGAGAGTAGCGGTATGGTGCGGCGCAGTAATGATTAAGGAGCAAACAGCATGGCAGACAAACTGGTCATCATGTTGCTGACGATCAGCCCGGATGCGCCGCATTTATGTGGCACACCGTTCTTTCAAGCGGCGGCGGCCGCCGCAATGGATATCGACGTGGAGATTTATTTCGCCAGTCGGGCGACGCGCTTGCTGGTCAAAGGCGTGGCTGAGCGCATCTATCCATCAGATAATAAGGCTAAATCTGTCTATGGTTTCATGCAGGATGCGGCGGGTCTGGGGGTTAAGTTTTTTGCCTGTGGCGGCGCGCTGGATGCGCTTTCGATTACCCCTGACATCATGATTCCGGAGTTATCCGGCGTTGCAGGGGGGGCGGCCTATGTGTGCCGGGTGATGGATGATGAGTGGAAGTCGATTACGTATTAGGCGTGATCTGGTAGCCGATAAATAGTTGAACCCGGATAAAAGCGGCTTCGATGTCTTCAAACAGGGTTTCTGCCTCGTCCCAGTCGTGATTTAAAATTGCCTGTTCGAGTTGTGCCGACAGTGTCTGCATATCGCCTGCGGCAATATAGGCAGATGCGCCCTTGAGCTCGTGTGCCGGGCGCGCGCCCTGTGCATCTTGGGCTGCCAGCGCCAATGCAAGTTGTTGCAACAAAGGCGTACTCGTATCGCAATACATTTCCAGTAATTCATTCAATAACGCCGTGTCGCCTTGGCAGGTCTGCCTGAGCTTCTCGACGTTCACGGGTTGCTCAGTTTCCGCACTGGATTGGATAGGCGAGATCAAGGACACGCCGAAGTCAGCATCATCAATCCAGCGCCGCAGCATTACACTCAATTCGGTTTCTTGCACTGGTTTGGAGAGGTAATCGTTCATGCCCGCTGCCAGACATTGTTCGCGCGCACCCGGCATGGCGTTGGCGGTCATGGCGATGATCGGGCAAGCTTGATCGAGTTCATTACGGATAAGTTGAGTCGCTTCAAAGCCATCCATTTCCGGCATCTGGCAATCCATCAAAATCAGCGCATAAGGCGTGGCTTTTGCCATACTGACCGCTTCGCGTCCATTGGTGGCCAGATCCACCGTCAATCCAAGATGACTCAAAAGATGTTGCATGACTTTTTGGTTGACAGCGTTGTCCTCGGCAACCAGCACCCGCTCCCCATGAAAGACAGATGGATTGGTCGCGCTTGCGGTTACCGGCGCAGTGTCTTGCGCAGGCGCGGCTGATAGGGGCAAGCTGAACCAGAACTGGCTGCCAACACCGGGCTGACTACTGGCGCCGATGCTGCCGCCCATCAGTTCCACCAACTGCTTGCAAATGGATAAACCCAATCCGGTGCCACCATAATTGCGCGTGGTGGAGCCATCCGCTTGCGAGAACGAGCGAAACAGGCGCGTCTGGGTTTCAGCGCTGAAGCCGATGCCCGTATCCTGCACAGTAAACTGCAACTGATTCGGTTCATTTGCATCGCGCCGCAAACTGATATTGACTGTGCCGGTGGCGGTAAACTTGAGTGCGTTGTCAATCAGATTGATCAGAATTTGACGCAGCCGACCCGGATCACCGCGCACAAATTCAGGCACGTCGAGCGCAATCTGGCAATCAAATTTCAGAGCCTGTTCTTCAGCACGATTGGCATACAGGGCAGCGGTATCCAGTAACACTTCATGCAGGTTGAAATCGATTGATTCAAGATTGAGCTTGCCGGCCTCAATTTTGGAAAAATCCAGAATGTCATTGATAACACCCAGCAGCATATCGCCGGAATGATGGATTGCTTGCGCATATTCTCGCTGCTGTGGACTGAGCGTGGTCTTAAGAATCAGGTTGGCCATGCCGATCACGCCGTTCATAGGGGTACGGATTTCATGGCTGACGTTGGCTACAAACTCAGCTTTAACGCGGGCTGTTTCAAGCGCCGCAGCATGCGCTGTTTTGAGTTCGAGTTCGATGTGCTTGCGCTCGGTGATATCGCGCATGATGGCCTGCACCACGCGTACCCCATCCAGGGTCATCGCATGCAGGGCGATTTCGGTGGGGAAGTAGCTGCCATCTGCACGCATCCCCACCCATTCAAAAAAGCAAAAGCCAAGATTGCGTGCACGTGTCACGCAATCATTTGAAAATTCTTTGGCACTGCGCCCATCTGCCTGTAATGGCGCGCCGAGCCGGTGTGGTTCATAGACAATGAATTCGGCAACGCTGCCAATACGAAACATGCGTAAGGCAGCCGGATTGCAGTCAGTAAATCCATGTTCGCCTATGATGACAATGGCATCCGAATTGGTCTCGAACAGGGTCTGATATTTGAGTTTCTGTTTTTCCAGTTCGCTGGTCTGGCGCGCCGCGCGCCGGATTGCGATGAAGGCGATCAGTATGCCAATGGCTACCGCAAACCCACCCATGCCGATCATCAGTGAGCGCGTTTCGCGGTAGGCGTCAAACGCATCTACAGCCGCGTCGGCGTTGGCTTCGCGCTGCAATTTGAGCAAAGCGCGCAATTCGACTGAAATCAGTTTCTGTGCAGGAATGGCCTCGGTCTGGAGTAGTTTTAATGCGTCCGCATTGCGGTTATCCAGCGCCAGATCAACGGTACGGTTGACGACAGGTTGTGCGACCGTGGCGGATTTTCGAACTTCTACAAGGATTGCTTTTTCCCTGGCGCTGAGGTGTGTCAGCTCCATTGCAAACAGGGCTTGTGCAAAGCGCACGCCATAATTGTGAAAATCGTAGAGCTCGTCATTTTGATCGAATGGTGCGGTGTTGAGCACCAGTGAATGCATGGTAATGGTGCGATCCCGCAACGCGTCGCGCATGATGGTTGCCAGTTCGGTTTTGTAGTTATTGACGGTAACGATGGAGACCAGCCGACTATTGATGGCCGCCATTTGATTGAGGCCGAGTAGCGTAATGCCCAATAGCAATACCAACACCAGTGCAAAGCCTACGGCCAGGCTGAATTTGATTCCGCTGGCTTTCATTGTGGGGTTCGATCGTGCATTGACCAGCAGGGGTTGAGTGCTTGGTACAAAATGTTGATGGTTCAGTTGCTACTGGTTGCGAGCACCGTGGCAATGCGGCGACTGCCCTCATAATGCTTAACCCAGTATGCGTCGTTCATGTCTGAGATCATGACCTTGCCGGTTTTGCTGCTGGCAGCATGAATGAAGCGGTTATTGCCGAGATAGATACCTACATGTGAAAAAGCGCGTTTCATGGTATTGAAAAAAACCAGATCGCCGGGGCGGAGTTGGGTTTCAGAAATGCTTTCACCCATCTCGCTGATGTCTTTAGCAGTACGCGGCAGATGTATATGGGCGGCTTGCTGAAAAACGTAGCGCACGAAGCCACTGCAATCCAGGCCGCTCTGCGGTAATTGTCCACCGAATTTATACGCGGTGTCGACCAGGCTGACCGCATAAAAAAGCAGATCAGCACGCATGCCTTCAGGCTGCGGCTTGGCGTTGGTCAGGGTGTCAGATGCCGTATTGTCTGCCAAGCCTTCTGCGCAGGCAGGCTGGAACGTAATCAATACGCTGCTGACAAACAAGGTAAGAAGTAGACGCATGGGACAAAATTTAGTCGAAATTCAAAGCCGGGTAAAGAAAAACTGCGGATATGGCGTATTTTTACCTAAGATCAAAGTGTCAAATTAGCAATTGAGGTGAATGATGCGTGCGAATGATGCGTTTGCAGACAAGTTGGTTACCCTTCAGGAGGATGCCCGCTTGGCCAGTGTGGAAACTCAGGATATCGGTGCACGGGTGCATGCGATTACGCTCAAGGCGATTGAGCAGAGGGATGTCAGTCTGAGTGAAATCAGGAGCGTGCTGAGTTCTGTTACGGATGGCGTCCAGTTGGGTCTCGCGCAGCGCGGTGGAGAGATCGCGCAGGCATTGCGTGAGGCGGTAGGTGGGATGGATAGCGCCTTGGTCAAATTTGCGCAGCGCATCCAGTTGAGCGTGGAAGAGAGTATTGCAAATGGCAAGGAATTTCGCGAAGGAGAATTGAAACAGTCGCTGGAAACGCTGCGTGATCTGGAAAAAAGCCTGGTCGAAACACTCAGAAAGACTGCTGATCAATCCAGTGGTGTAATCAAAACTGAAATGAGCAGCTTGTCAGCGCATCTCACTCATACAGGTACCGATGCTGGTGGACAGGCGTTAGCAACGCTGGCAAAGCTGTCTGAACAGGCGCATGGCGTTGCGCACACAGGTAAAATAAAATTGGAGCAGGGTAGCCGGGACATTGCCGGGCGCGTCGTCCAGTTTACTGGTGGCGTGCTGACCGGCGTGGGTGAGGCGCTACGCAACAGATCAAAATAAATTCAATCAAGGTTAAAAAGATAAAAATATGTTGTGGGAGACAATAAGCGTCGTACGTGATCTACCCCGGTTGCACGAAATTGCCACCATCATGATCCGCTATGGCTGGGGGGATATGGTGCGTGTGCTGGGGATTGGCACGGTACTTGAACGTGCCGGGCGAATGTTGCACTGGCAAACCACCTCCGAGATTGACCAGCTCGATCCTGCTGTGCGTGTGCGCCGAGCAATGGAGGAGTTGGGTCCTACTTTCGTTAAACTCGGGCAGTTGTTTGCAACCCGGGTGGATATTTTTCCACCGGTCTGGATTGCAGAATTTGAAAAGCTGCAGTCGCATGTACCACCGGTCGATTTTATGGTGCTGGCGCCGTATCTTCAGGCCGCACTCGGTAGGTCGGTGAATGAAGCTTTTAAAGATTTTGATCCAGTTCCATTTGCGGCGGCTTCAGTCGCGCAGGTGCATCGCGCCAGACTGGCAGATGGCACGCCGGTCATTCTTAAAATACGCCGCCCCGACATTGAGAAAAAAATTGAAGCGGATTTGCGCATCATGCAGCATCTTGCGCGCCTGGCGGAGCATGAGATTCCGGATGTGCATCGCTATCAGCCAGTCATGATGCTGGCGCAATTCAGGCGCTCGTTGCGGCGTGAGCTGGATTTGCTGATGGAAGCGCACAATATTGACCGTTTCAGAACCAATTTTGTGGGTGACGCGAGTGTTCATATCCCGCGTGTTTACTGGGAGCACACCAGCGAAATTTTAAACGTGCAGGAAGAGCTGCTGGGTATCCCAGGCACGCATCTGAAGGATGCCGTTGCGGCCGGCCTGGATTTGCAGGTGCTGGCTGCACGCGGTGCCGATGCAGTACTGAAAATGATTCTGGTGCATGGCTATTTTCATGCAGATCCGCATCCCGGGAATGTGATTTACCTGCCGGGAAATACGGTCGGTATCATCGATTTTGGGATGGTAGGACGGCTCACCGAATATCGACGCAACCAGATTGTGGATTTGCTCGATGCGCTGGCACGCAAGGATGAGGAGGGCATGCTGACGGTGTTGCTGGACTGGACCGGGAACGATGAAGTGGACGAGACCCGACTGGCTTATGACGTATCCGAACTGGTTTTCAGCTATGACAATCTGCAGCTCAAGGATGTCAAGCTGGGTGCCCTGCTCACGGATATTACTGCCATCATCCGCGACAATGCACTGGTTCTACCCGCCGATCTGGCCTTGCTGTTCAAGGCTCTGATTACGCTGGAAGGCTTAGGCCAGCAGCTCGATCCGACATTTCATATGGTGGATCATCTGACGCCCTTTGTGCGCAGTGTGATCGCCCAGCGGTACCAGCCTGCGGCGTTGATCAAGCGTGGCCGTAAAAGCCTCAAAGAGGCGCTGGAAGTCGTGGGCGGGTTGCCGCGTGATCTGGCACGCCTAATGCGCGAAGCGCGACGCGGACGCTTGCGAATTGATCTGGACCTGAAACGGCTCGATCAGTTTGGACAGCAACTTGATCGCGCCAGCAGCCGCATCACCATGGGTATTTTGACTGCGTCTCTGGTGATTGGCTCATCGATTGTGATGACGGTGGAGGGTTGGCGGTTTCTCGGTATTCTGGGTTTCTTGCTCGCGTTTCTGAATAGCCTTTGGGTTATTTTTTCGATCTGGCGCTCAGGTAGACATTAATGGATTACCTCGGATAGGCGAGAGTACGGCAGGGCGGCCATACCAATAGCCCTGCGCATGGGTGAATCCCGCTTCGCTCACTTTTTCCATGATCAGTTCGGTTTCAACGCCCTCTGCGACCAACTGATAGCCTGCGTCCTGAATCATGCGCACCATGTCTTTGACCACTTTACTTTGACGATCCTGACCAATCAGCTGACGAATCATCGAAATATCAAATTTAACCGTATCAACTGGCATGGATGAAAGGTAACCGAGCGATGAATAGCCGCTGCCAAAATCATCGAGGGCGATATGAAAGCCGGCTTGCCGTAACTGGTTAAGGTTAATCGTGGCCTGTTCTATTTGAGTAATCAGCGCCGTCTCGGTGATCTCCAGCACCAGTTTGTAATAGGCAATATGGGGTGCGAGTTGTAGTAACCTGGCATGGATATCAGGATTTATGATTGACGGACCGGAAAGATTGATTGATACACCACCGCTGTGAGGCAGCAATTTACCCGCCAGGGCTTCTTCAACGCGACCGATAACCACCATGTCAAACTCGACCTCGAGCCGTCTGGCTTCGACGACCGGGAATATCTCGAATGGATAAATCAGTTTTTCGCCATGGCGTATGCGTACCAAGGCTTCGTGATAATCCACTTTATGGGTAGCAAGATTAACGACCGGTTGATAATGAATTTCCAGTAAATGGGGTGCTGCGATGGCCTGAAATACCGCGCTGGTTTCCTTGTTGGCAACCAGGGTGGTCATGCCCGCAGTGGATAGTTCCTGGGAATACACTGCTATTTTGTTACGACCAGGACGCTTTGCCGAGTACATGGCGATATCGGCCTGTTTGTGTAGTTTGCCCAGCGTATTGACATCCCCGTCTGATGAATAGGCGATGCCAATACTGATATGAACCGGCTCCATGACGCCGTGCTGAGTGAAATCGCGTCTTGTCAGCAAGTCCTGACAGCGTTCGGCAATCAGGCGCGCTTGGGTTAATTCAGCATCGTACAAGAGCGTGGCAAATTCATCTCCACCCAGACGATACAATTTATCGCCCGAGCGTAGCGCCATGTTCAATGACTCGGCAATGCCACGCAAGACCAGATCGCCAACCTGGTGACCGTAGGTATCATTGATGGGTTTGAAGTGGTCGCAATCAAACAGGATAAACGCTACGCTGCGTGCGCGTTTGATCATGCCAGGTGCGAATAACAGATCCCAGTCTTTGTCAAAAGCACGGCGATTGTAGATGCCGGTTAAAGTGTCGCGGTGCGCCTGATCCCAAAATTCCTGGTTTTTGTTTTCCAGATTCATTTGCGCATCGATCAGACGGCTATGATAGTCCGTCAACGAAATCCGTACTTTTTCCAATTCAGCAACGCCCCATTTTCCGGGCAAGACAATCTGCGAAGCAAACTGGCGTCCGCTGTGCAATTCATCAATATAACGGCTCATGCTTTGCAGCGGTCTCGCCACTCGCCAGATAATCAGCCAGTAAGCCAGTGAGACTGTGGCGATCAAGACCAGGGAAAAGCGGAGCATGACCGCCAGAATGATTTCCCGCAGCGCATCTGAGGCCGAATTCTTCAATGGCTTGTAGTGAATTGCACTGAATGTCTGGGACGTGTCGAGATACTGATGCGAAGGAATGCTGAGTCGAACCGAATGAAGGTCAATGTTGCGGAAACCATGCAAACGCGTCAGTTCGGTCATAAAGTTCATTCTCAGGCCGCCATAACCCAGCAGAATCTGCTGGGCTTCATCTGCATAGATTGGGAAAAAGTAATAAAACAGGATATTGCCAGCATCATTCTTGATGAGCGCACTGGGTAGTGGCTGCCCGGGTATAACAGCTGGCATGCGGCTGATGGCTAAAGGGGCGCTGATTGCTTTTTTGTTGGCACCGTATAACTCTACGGCTTCAATTGTGTTGGAAATCAGTCCGGATTCGCGGATACGAGCGGTGCGCCAATAAACGTAATACACCGGGTTGGCCAATTGCTGCCGGGTTTCATCCCAATTGGCAATTTCGCGGGCGTTTCGCTCAGCCTTGCGACGGACTTCAGCGATGGCTTCTGTCAATTCGGTTTTTGCAGCCTGCTGGTTGGTTGCGGTTATCTGTTGGTCTACCCGGTTGAGCGCACTGAATGTCCAGGTTGAAATGGCCAGTAAAATAAGCGCCAATACAATAGAAAACCCGACAGCGTACTGTGTAATGGAGTAGGGAGGCTTAGGAAAAGGCATCAATCGATTTATCTTGTTTGAGGTGTGCGTAACGCAGCCAGAACAGCGTCAAGCAAATCAAACTCGTACTCGCCGCTCATGAAATGATCGGCGCCTTTGACCAACACCAGCGATGGAACCGCTTTTTTGAGGGCCGACAACCACCCTGGGCCAAGGCGGGTATCTGCACTGCCCATGATGAGGGTGGTGGGCACTTTTAAATCAGAGAGTGCCTGTATGACGCGCGGCTGTTGCCAGTCTGCATACGATAAATAGTTTTGTGCAGAGGTGGGGTATTTTTTGCAAAACGAGAGTGGGTAGTTAAGCAATGAGGCATCATGATTTTTGAGTCTGCGCTGTAAATCCAGTTTTGCTTTTTCCAGGTGTTGTGCATTCATATCAATCTGTGCGTCGACAAGACTGATAGCAATGAGCTTTTTTACCGCAGGATTGGGGTGGCTGGAAAGGTAAGCAACTAACATCAAACTGCCATAACTGTGCCCAATCAAAACAATCTGATTGTGGCCTTTGCTCACCAGCCAGTTAACCCAGTTGTCAATTTCACCGAGGTCATCCAGCATGTTGTGGGTATGGATGGCTTCACAGGCAAGGCTTTTATTTCGCCTTGAAATGCCCAGGCTGAGATTGGGGCTTAGTACCGTGTAGCCGCTATCGGACAGGCTCCCGGCTAATTGATATACAGTGGGAAAATCACGTGTTTGCAAAAAACCATGCAGGATCAATACGGCGGGCAGTTCTGGATTGCCTGCTTTGTAGGCTGCTGTGGCAATCAAGCCATTCTTTAAAGTGAGGCGTGCCTCATCCGCTAACGCATTGTGCAGGCCACAACCGACGATTAACCAGGTGAACAACAAAGTTAAGCAGTTTGATCTCCATCGCATGCCATGCTCCTGTGCTTGATTGTTGTTATTTGTTTTTGTATTAACGGTCTGGAAATATTAAAACTTCAATCTATTTACCACGAATTGTCAGGGGCGCTATAAGTTGAGTGCGAGATGCTAAACCGTATTGGGTTTATCAGGTTTGGTTTCAATATTGATCTGGCGTGAAGGCGAGACCGTGGAGATTGCGTGTTTGAAAATAGCCTGGCTGACATTGTCATGGCCTTTCAACATCACCATGTACTGATCGAAAGATTCAATCTTTCCCACCAGCTTGATGCCATTTACCAAAAATACTGAAACAGGCATGTGCTCTTTGCGGAGTGCGTTGAGAAACTGATCCTGTAAATTTTGCCGATCTTTTTCGCTCATATTAACCTCTTGTGCTACTGCTTTTGCAATTGTCATTGTGAGTGTGCTTACGGTATCAGGATAGTACTTTGATACATGCAATTGTAAAGTTTTTCGAATAGCTTCGTCGCCGAACACCCAAAATTACAAAAAAAAAAGCGCGGACAGCCGCGCTCTTCTTTCTGGCCGGGTTGATTATTCAACTTTTGCTGCTGCGCGTAGCTTGACAATGTCAGCCTTGACCATTTGCTGTTCCATGTCAGCACGCAGCTGATCTTTGACCTGATCCAGCGGCGGTAGCTTCAGATCGCGCACACCATCAACCCGAATCACATGCCAGCCAAATTTGGTTTGTACTGGCGTTTTGGTGTATTCGCCTTTTTTCAGATGAATCATGGCGTTGGAAAATTCAGGAACCAGATTGCCGGGCGCTGCCCAACCAATCAAGCCGCCATTGGCTGCGGATGCATCTTTGGAATATTTCTTGGCGAGGTCTTCAAATTTGGCTTTTTTGTTTAACTCACCAATGATTTTGTTCGCCTCGGCTTCTGTTGGCACCAGAATGTGACGTACTTCATACTCCTTACCACCCATTTGTGATTTGACTTTGTCATATTCAGCTTTTAAAGCCTGTTCGCTGATTGGGTGTGATTTGACGTAGTCAGCCAGATAGGCTTTGGCCAGTAACTCAGTTTTTGCCAGCGCCAATCGTGCCTGCATGGCGGGATCCTTGTCCAGTCCTTTGCTGACCGCTGCTTGCGAGAGAATCTCTGCGTTGATCAGACTGTCACGCAATGCAGCGGTAGTTTGTGCATTGTCTGGCTGGCCTTGTGCCACACGTTCCTGCTTCAATACGCTAAATTGGCTTTGAGGAATGGCGACCCCATTTACTATGGCTACCGGTTTGGTCGAATCAAATGGCGCAGCGGTTTTTGCTGCGGCAGGTGTTTTGCTGGTGTCATCGGCCGCATTACAACCGGTTAAGGCAGTCAGGCCAACAACACATAATGAAGCAGCAGCGATTTTTTTCAATTGCATGGGAAATCCTTTGTTGGTTTGAGGGTGTTCCAGGTTAAAACATTTAAAGTTCGTCGGGCGTGTGTGCCAATATTGTGAGCGCATGAATGTCTTTGTACATCATGCTGCCCAATGCATCGTATATCAAGCGGTGGCGGGCAAGCGTATTTTTGCCCGAAAAAACGCTTGAAACAATGTGCATGCGATAGTGCCCGCCACCACTTTTTGCGCCTGCATGGCCCGCGTGTTGCGCACTTTCATCCTCGATATCCAGATGCGTTGCTTGCAATGAGGCCAGCTTGTCGCGCATTAGTTCAATCGTATTCATGCTGGCAGGGTTTTCTTGAAAGGTTTGACCATGACGCTGGCGTACACGCCCGCGGTTACGTAAGGATCTGACGTCGCCCACGTTTCGGCATCAACCAGGCTGGGAAACTCAGCCACAATCAGGCTGCCGGAGAAGCCGACGGTCCCCGGGTCATTGTTATCAATGGCGGGATTTGGCCCGGCCAGCAGCAACCTGCCTTCATTTTGTAATGTTTGTAGCCGGGCAACGTGATCTGGTCTGGTGGCCAGGCGTTTTTCGAGACTATTCGGGGTGTCTTCCCCAACGATCATGTACCAGATGGTATTACTCCTTGTCCTGGATGTGTTTGGATAACATAAGGCTTTGTATTACGACGAAAACCAGCATCATGCCAGTGGTGCCAAACAGTTTGAAATTGACCCAGTCATCAGTGGAGAAGTTATAGGCCACATAGATATTTGCGACCCCCATCACGAAAAAAAATCCTGCCCAGCTCAAATTCAGATTGTTCCATACCGAATCAGGCAGGTTGATCTGTTTTTCCATCATCACACGGATAAAGTTTTTCTTGAACAGCCAAGTCCCGCCAAGCAAAATCACAGCGAACAGCCAGTACAGCACGGTGGGCTTCCATTTGATGAAGGTTTCATTGTGCAACAGCAAGGTCGCGCCGCCAAAAAACACGATGATGGCGAGGCTGATCCACATCATGGGCTCAACTTTTTTGCCGCGCGCCATGACCCAGCCAATCTGCACGAAGCTGGCTACAATGGCTACGCCGGTTGCCACATAAATACCACCCAATTTATAGGCGATGAAAAACAGCAGTATTGGAAAAAAATCGAATAAAAATTTCATGATCTAGTGTCGTGTTGCCCAGCGTTTAAAATAATCCTGCATCAGTTCACGTACCTCGGCACCATAAACGTCTTTTTGCGCCTGTTGCAATCCCTGCTCGAAAAACGCGGGACAATCTTCCGGCAAATTTCGCCCCAGCGTATCGTAGGCTTTTTCGATGATGGCGCGATCTTGCGTACGGGTGGCGACAATCGCGTAATTCAGATTGAGGATGCGCCAGGGACGCGTCACATCGTGTTTTTCAAGATCACTTTTGATTGCGGGCGCAGCGTGCTCGATAACATCCGCAATCACTTCGCTCATGGCTTTGAGGGTGGAGATGTCTTGCGTCAGGTTTGCACTCGCTGCCAGGCTGTTAACCAGCGGTTCCAGGGTGCGTATTTCGCCATTATGGCGGATGACCCAATGCGCAACCGCCAAAGCGGTTTTTTCCAGATCCATTTTGGATTTTGGCAAACGCAGGCGATCCGCCCAGTAGGCCAGATCCATGATGAAACCTATGGCATGGTCACCCATCTGGCTGACATCGTCATACGGCACCGGTCCGGTTTCACCATGCTCGCGGTCAAGTTTGTCAAAAACAAATATAAATTGTTCGATGGCTTCGCCGAGTTGATCGGGAGTGACCTGATCACCTGATTGGATGCCGGATTCGGTAAAGGCTTGCTGCACGAGGCGGTTGGCTTCGGCAAAGCTGGTGCGGATTTCCGCAGGGATAGGCATGTTTGAGCAAGGCTTTGATAGTGGGGGTGGGCGTATTTTGCTATGATTTGTGTGTATTCCACAAGTGACCCCTATGTCTGAAGCCAATTACGATCTTCATTGCCACTCCAATATCTCTGATGGCAGACTGCCGCCCGCCGAATTGGTTGCGCGCGCAGCCGGGCAGGGCGTGACTGTGCTGGCGCTGACGGACCACGATGATGTCTCGGGTCTGGTGTTGGCGCGTGTTGCAGCCGCTGAACATGGTATCCGCTTGGTCAATGGCGTAGAAATCTCTGTGAGTTGGGGCGTGCACACGCTGCATATTGTCGGTTTACAAGTTGACCCATTGCATCCGGCATTGGTGGCTGGTCTGGAAGGTATCCGGGCTGGGCGCCGTGAGCGCGCGGCAAAAATGGCTGAGCAACTGGAAAAAGCAGGCATTAAAAACAGCCTCGAAGGCGCGTATCAGCACGCAGACAATAAAAACCTCATCGGCCGCATGCATTTTGCGCGTTTTCTGGTGGCACAAGGCATCGTTAAGGATGTGCGTACGGTGTTCAAAAAATATCTGGTTAAGGGCAAGCCCGGCTACGTTGGACACCAATGGGCGAATTTGGCGGATGCTGTCGCCTGGATCAACGCCAGCGGCGGGCAAGCCGTGCTGGCGCACCCTGGGCGCTATGACATGGGCAGCACTAAAATGCACGAGTTGCTGGCAGAGTTCAAAGCGTTGGGCGGCGTTGGAATTGAAGTGGTGACCGGTAGCCACACGCCTGAGCAATATCCGCATTTTGCCAACTTGGCGGCTAAATTTGGCCTGCTGTCATCGCGTGGTTCAGATTTTCATGCGCCGGGAGAAGGCTACCGCGATATTGGGCGCTTGCCGGCATTGCCAAGCTCATGCACACCTATCTGGCACGACTGGGCGGATTGCTGATTCATGTCGCAATATTTTACGCTGCACCCGGATAGTCCACAGCCGCGTCTGATCAAACAGGCGGTGGCTATTTTACGTGACGGTGGCGTAATCGCGTTTCCGACCGATTCCAGCTATGCGCTCGGTTGCCACTTGGGCGACAAGTCGGCGCAAGATCGTATCCGTGCCATTCGTGAGGTGGATGACAAGCACCACTTCACACTCATGTGCCGGGATTTATCTGAAATTTCACGCTATGCCCAGGTCAATAATATTCAGTTCCGCCTGCTAAAAGCGAATACGCCGGGCAGCTATACCTTCATACTGGAAGCCACGCGTGAGGTGCCGAAGCGACTGCAACACCCCAAACGCAATACTATCGGCTTGCGCGTCCCGATGCATTCGATCACGCTGGCGTTGCTGGAAGAACTCGGTGAGCCGATTTTGAGCATGACGCTGATTTTGCCAGGTGATGAGCTGCCCATGCATGAAGCCGAAGACATTCGTGACCGTCTCGAAAAACGACTGGCGTTAATTGTAGATGCAGGTGCCTGTGGCGTGGAACCGACTACAGTGATCGACCTCACACACGCTGAACCTGTCCTGATACGGGCGGGACTTGGCGCATTGCAACCTTTTGGATTGAATTAATGGAACTGAATCTGATACAAAAAATCAGCATCTGGGCGATACCTGTCATTTTTGCCATTACCCTGCATGAGGCAGCCCACGGCTATGTAGCCAAATTCTTCGGCGATAAAACGGCATGGATGCTCGGACGCGTTACCATGAACCCACTCAAGCATATTGACCCAGTGGGAACCATTCTGGTGCCGTTGTCTATTTTGCTACTCAGTAAAGTGTTGGGGGGTGGTTTTATCCTGTTTGGCTGGGCCAAGCCAGTGCCGGTCAATTTCGGAGCGTTACGCAATCCAAAAAACGACATGCTCTGGGTCGCTGCAGCCGGTCCGGCGGCCAATTTACTAATGGCTATTTTCTGGGCACTGGTTATCAAGCTGGGACTGGCGCTGGGTGACAATTACACGCAGCCGCTTGCGCTGATGGGCGCGGCTGGCATTTTTATCAACGCCGTTTTGATGGCGCTTAATCTGTTGCCCCTGCCACCATTGGATGGTGGGCGTATCGCAGTCAGCTTGTTGCCCCCGCGGCTTGCTTACCAGTTCGAGAAAATTGAGCCTTACGGTTTTTATATCCTGCTGGCGCTGATGTTCATTGGTTGGCTGGGTTTGATATTAAGTCCTTTGCTGGCGCTGATTATTGTTATCTCAGGGGCAGTTTCAGGCGTCGGCCACACCAATCTCTCAGCGCTTATTCAAATCATTACCAATTAATCATGTACGCAAATCGAGTCTTATCCGGCATGCGCCCCACCGGCAGCCTGCATCTTGGCCATTATCACGGCGTATTGAAGAACTGGATCAAACTTCAGCACGAACACGAGTGCCTGTTTTTTGTTGCCGACTGGCATGCGCTGACCACCCATTACGATAGCCCTGAAGTGATTCAGGACAATGTTTGGGAAATGGTGATTGACTGGCTGGCCGCAGGTGTTGATCCATCGCAAGCCGTGTTGTTTATCCAGTCGCAGGTGCCGGAACACGCCGAATTGCATCTGTTGCTGTCGATGATTACGCCACTGGGCTGGCTTGAACGCGTGCCCACCTACAAGGATCAGCAGGAAAAACTGAGCGAAAAAGACCTCTCTACCTATGGTTTCCTCGGCTATCCCTTGTTACAAAGTGCCGACATCCTGATCTATCGTGCCAATCAGGTGCCGGTGGGTGAAGATCAGGTGCCGCACATTGAATTTACCCGTGAAATGGCGCGTCGCTTTAACCATCTTTACGGACGTGAAATCGGCTTTGAGCAAAAAGCCGAAGCCGCTGTCAAAAAAATGGGCAGCAAGAAAGCGCGTTTGTATGAGGAATTGCGCAATCGTTATCAGGAGCAGGGCGACGATGAAGCGCTGGAATCAGCACGCGCGCTGCTAAATGAGCAGCAAAACCTGTCTCTGGGAGATCGCGAGCGGCTGTTTGGCTACTTAGAAGGCGGCGGTAAAATGATTTTGGCGGAGCCGCAATCCTTGTTGACCACGGCCTCACGCATGCCCGGCCTGGACGGCCAAAAAATGTCCAAGTCTTACAGCAACACCATTACGCTGCGTGAAGACGTCGGCAGCGTGAGTAAAAAAATCCGCACCATGCCGACCGATCCGGCGAGGGTGCGTCGTACTGACCCCGGTTCGCCGGAGAAATGTCCGGTGTGGCAACTGCATCAAGTGTATTCGTCTGAAGACGTTCAAAGCTGGGTGCGGGTCGGCTGTACCAGCGCAGGTATTGGCTGTCTGGAATGCAAGCAGCCGGTTATCGACGCTGTGCTCAGAGAGCAGGAGCCGATGCGAGAACGGGCGCAAATGTATATGGAAAGCCCATCCCTGGTGCGCAATCTGATTGCCGATGGTTGTGAAAAAGCGCGTGAACTGGCACGAGAGACCATGCGCGATGTGCGCGAAGCTATGGGCTTGCGTTATGACTGACCCTGACCGAATTTAGTCGTCATGATCCCAATGATGTCTACGATCGCCGCGCCAGCCATCACGATGCCAGCGATCATGGCCATGTTCACGCCAATGCCGACGATCACTCCAGCGATCATAATCGCGCCATTCATAATCGCGTCCATAATAAACGACACGGGGTGGCGCGTAGATATAGGCAGGACGTTGCGGTGCATAAACGTACGCTGGTGCACCATAAACCGGTACGCCAAAAGATAGATTCACACCGATGCGTGGCCTGTCGTTGTCGGCTTGCGCCAACCCGGGCAAGCCAAATAAAAGCCCGGTGCCAAGTGCAATCGTTGCCAAAAATCGTTGTGAAGTTTTCATGATCAATCTCCTGAGTCGTTGAAATATATGCCTGACAATTCTGATCGGCAGATTCAAAGGAAAGCAGCTGTTTGCTTCCACGAATCATGGCTCAAGAATAGTTTGCAGTGGGCAAAGCAGGGGTATCAGTGTGTAACCAAGTGTTACTACAGGATTGGATGGAATACATGCAACACACCGGCAAAGTGACGCAATGAGCGCGACGCTGGCCACGCCAAGGCTGGCCTTGGTGAAGGGTGAGCCGTTCACCCAGATGCCTTTGGATTTGTATATCCCGCCTGACGCATTGGCGGTGTATCTGAGCGCCTTTGAAGGGCCGCTGGATCTTTTGCTATATTTGATTCGTCGTCATAATCTTGACGTGCTGGATATTCCGATGGCCGAGATAACGCGTCAGTACATGGCGTATGTGGACTTGATGCGCAGCAAACAGCTGGAATTAGCTGCAGAGTATTTGTTGATGGCAGCGCTATTGATAGAGATCAAGTCGCGTATGCTGTTGCCACGTCATGCGCACCTTGATGAATCCGATGAACAGGCCGACCCGCGTGCAGAACTGGTGCGCCGCTTGCTTGAATACGAACAGATGAAAGCCGCAGCTCTGGAATTGGATGAGCAGCCACGCCGGGGGCGCGATTATCAAGCCATAGCCGTGTGGCACGAAGATGCGGCAAAATTATTGCCCCATGTGGAATCCGCTGATTTGCGCATTGCCTGGTTGGGTTTGCTCGCACGCGCAGGCACACAGCAGCACCACAAAGTAGGGCATCAGGCGCTGTCAGTGCGCGAGGCGATGAGCCATTTGCTGGAAGCCTTGCAGCACGGTGATTATGTTGAATTTACGCGTTTGTTTGATCCGGCGCAGGGTCGATCACGGTTGGTCGTCACTTTTATTGCGATGCTCGAACTGGTGCGTGAACAGTTGATTGAAATCGCGCAAAATGCAGCTTTTTCACCCATCTATGTGCGCCTGATGTATGTCCATGAATAATATCCAAGACCTCAAGCTGATTCTTGAATCAGTGCTTTTGTCCAGCAGGGAACCTATCTCAATCAATGAGATGCGGCGTTTGTTTGATGATGATTTGAGCATTGAGTTGCTGCGTCGAGCGCTGGATGAATTATGTCTGGCATGGCAGGGCAGGGGTGTAGAGCTGGTGCAAATAGCTGAAGGTTGGCGCTTTCAGACGCGCCCGGAATATCAGCGCTATTTGTCTCGATTGAACCCTGAAAAGCAGCCAAAGTATTCTCGTGCGGTGATGGAAACACTGGCCATCATTGCCTACAAACAGCCGGTCACGCGCGGGGATATTGAAGAAATTCGCGGTGTGACTGTAAACAGCCAGATCATCAAAACGCTGGAAGAACGCGACTGGATCAAGGTAGTCGGGCATCGCGATGTTCCCGGTCGCCCGGCCTTGTTCGCAACCACGGCTTCTTTTTTGAGCGACCTGAATTTACGTGCTTTGGATGAACTGCCTGCGCTGCTGGATTTGGGATCTTTGACGCACGCCAACCCGCATACTGCCGAGCTTAATCTGGAACTTTGACAGCTTGCCTGATTGTGAC
>DZDB01000003.1:0-4725 GCA_022736605.1 Sideroxydans lithotrophicus | reverse complement strand
CTTAATCTGGAACTTTGACAGCTTGCCTGATTGTGACGCAGCCTCAAAAGGCCGCCTTGCTCGTTCTTTCAGCCGTATAATCGAGCCTGCCTGCCTGTCACATTTTCGGAATCTTCCCATGCCTTCATCTCCCATTCGGCGCTCTACCAAGCCTCGCGCCACGTCTGTAAAGAAGGGGCTGCCAGATGCGCCCCATGATCCGGCGGCGCGTCATTCTCCTAAAAAGCCCTATTCAGCGCCAGTTGAGCAGACTGAGGCTGAAATCAAAGTCGATACAGACGCATCGCAAAAGCTGCAAAAAATGCTGGCCAGTGCGGGGATGGGTTCGCGTCGCGATATGGAATCACGCATTGAGGCGGGGCTGGTCACAGTGAATGGTGAAAAAGCAAGCCTGGGAATGCGGGTGGGTGCAACCGACAAAGTGATGCTGGAAGGGCGTCATGTTAAATTGAATTTTGAAGTCGAGCTGCCAAGAATTTTGATCTATCACAAACGTGAGGGTGAAATTGTTAGCCGTGATGATCCAAAAGCGCGTACGACGGTTTTTGATGCCTTGCCACGGGTGCGCAATGGCAAATGGATCGCCATTGGTCGGCTCGATTTCAATACCGAAGGCTTGCTGATTTTTACTACCAGCGGTGAATTGGCGAATCGCCTGATGCACCCGAGTTTTGAGGTGGAGCGTGAATATTCAGTGCGTATCATGGGTGAGCTTAGCCAGGAGCAAATGCGCAGCATGACGGCGGGCATCATGCTGGATGATGGCAAAGCCTATTTCGAGCGCATTGCAGAGATGGGCGGCGAAGGCTCAAACCGCTGGTACCAGGTGATTATCAAGGAAGGCCGCAATCGAGAGGTCCGGCGCATGTTTGAAGCCATGGGCATGATGGTGAGCCGATTGATCCGCGTTCGTTTTGGCATGGTCAATCTACCACCACGCATCAAGCGTGGACAAATGCTGGAACTGGAATCTGTACAGGTTGCTTCCATATTGAAATGGGTGGATTTGCCGGTGCCAGCACAGTTGCCGCAAAATCGCCCACAAGACAGAAAGCGTTAAACAGCATGATGGACTATATGTTTTTTGATACGGCATTGCGCGACCGTTTTGTCAGCCATGCGCGTAGCCTGGGTGTCGCCTGCCAGCTGGAAGATGACAGTATGGGGTTGCTGGTGTCGGTGCCGGAAGATTTGGATGAGGCAGTAGAGGCCTCGTTGGAGCAGCACTACGATGAGTTGCAGGAAGCTCAGTCAAACCTGATGGATCAAATGGAAGGCGGGACGCAAAAGCATGTAGCGGGGTTTCGGCTTGATTTGCCCGACGGACAGTCCTGCATGGTAGCGCTTGATCCGGATATCGCCAATCGCCTGCTTGCCAACTTCAGTCTGGAAGAGATTCAGGCATTGTTCGCAACAGTGGGGCGCAATGCGCTGAATCCGCTCGACAGCCCACTGTGCAAACGTTAATACACCCTATGTCAACGCTTTTTCTTGTTTGACATTCGCTCCAGCACGCCTGCTGCCCACTCTCGGCCACCCAAACCAAACGCCAACGCTAGCGCCAGTCCGACGGCGCCAAAGCCGATGATGAAAGCGGCGGTAATCAATTGCCGACCGATTTCGAGTTGTTCCAGGGCGACAAAAAATACGAATACCAATACGGCATATTCAGACAATGTGCTGATAGTGAGCGCGCCTTCCAAACCGATGTTGTTGAGGTAAGCAAAAATAAGGCGATTGATAAAACGTGCCAGAATTGCGCCCAATACCAAAATCAGGATCGCGACGATGACGTTGGGGATATACAGTACGACGCGGTTGAATAATTCGGCAACCAGATGCAGGCCGAGGCTATTTGATACCGTAACAATCACGATCAGTATTATCAGCCAGTAGACCAGGCCGGCCAATAAGCCGCTGAGTGATACCGTTAGTTGTCCTTGTTTAAGAAAAGCCTCGATGCCCGAGCGTTCGGACAGCCTGTCAAACTGTAGCGCGCGTAATAGCTTGACCATGCCAGTGCGCACGACTTTAGCTACAAGCCACCCCAGTAGCAGCAATACCATAGCGGCCAGCAATTGCGGCACGAATCCGGCAAGCTGGGTCCAGAATGAAGTGATGGAAGCGAGAAAAACATCAATTTGTCGCATGCTTATCCTTTCAGTATTGATGTGAAATGCAGCCGATACCCAGCGCGCTGATTCATCCTGAATCCCGGGTACGGCTCAGACCGAATGGTACAAATTTGCTCAGTCTACCAATTGATTTTTTATAGCGTAGTGCGTGAGTTCTGCGTTGTTTTTAAGCTTCATTTTTTGCAGCAGACGCGATCGGTACATGCTGATGGTTTTGACTGACAGCACCAGTTCAGTGGCAATATCACTTACCGCTTTACCCGAAGCAATCATTGTGAGGGTTTGATATTCGCGGTCTGAGAGGGTTTCGTGCGGTGGGATTTCCTGATCCGTATCGAGTTGATTGGCCATCGCTTGCGCCACTTCCGGCGTGATGTACTTTTTGCCCGATACCACGAGTCGAATCGCGTTAACCAGTTCGGCAGGCGCACTTTGTTTGTTGAGATAACCTGACGCACCAGCCTTGAGTGAACGCAGTGCGTACTGATCCTCGCGGTGCATCGAGAGCATCAGAATCGCGATGCCCGGTTTTTCTTTTTTAACCTGTTTGAGCACTTCCAGACCACTCCGGTCCGGCATTGAAATGTCGAGTAGCAGAACGTGAGCCTCGGTTTTCCGCACCAGTTGTACAGCTTCCTGGCCATTTTGTGCGTCCCCCGCGACGACGATGTCATCGGTGTCAGCCAGAATCTGTTTCAGGCCTTCACGTACGATAGCGTGGTCATCTGCAATCAGTATTTTGATCATTTTATTCGTTGTCGGCATGGCTATTCCAAAACATAAACTGCCTCAATTATGGCGTATTCTGCTGACTCACGGACAAAGGGATTTTTATCTTCGCTCTGGAGCCGCCTTGGGGCAACGCGTCGATAAGAAATTCGCCACCCAGCGCATGGGCGCGTTCTACCATGCCTCGAATGCCGAATGACTTGGGTTTGAGCTGATCTGCGGCTGCTATACCGCACCCGTCGTCTGTGACAATCAGGCTGACGCAATGACGGTTCAGCGTCAGTTTGATGTGTACAGCGCTGGCGCGCGCATGCTTCCCAATATTGGTCAGCGTTTCCTGAAATACCCGAAACAGGGCTGCCGCCGACTCTGGTGCCAGATCAATATCTTCGCGAGTAGAGTGAAACCGACAGCTAATACCGGATTGTTTTGCAAATTCACGTGTGTGCCATTCCAACGCGGCCACAATGCCAATGTCCAGGATGCTGGGACGTAAATCTGCTGCAATGCGATGGATTGATTCTATGCTGCGATCAGCCAATGAATCGACATACTGTGCTTTTTCAATTAATGCAGCTTCGTTAGCAGGTAGCCGACGGATTAATAACGCGAGGGCCATTTTGATGGCGGTCAGATTCCCACCCAGATCATCATGTACTTCTCGCGCAATGTGGGTGCGCTCCAGTTCCTTGACGTGTTCAATATGCGCTGACAGTTCGGCTAGCTGTGCGCGTGATTGTTTGATTTCCAGTGCTTCGTGCTTGCTTTGTGTGATATTGGTCATGACGCCTTCCCACTGTATCCCTTGCTTGGCAATAATGCGGGGCGTGGCACGCAGGTTGATCCACTTGATGTCATTCCATTTTTCTATATGGATACGACCTTCCCAGTTCCAGTTTTTCAGCGTGGCCGCCGATTCAGCCATCGTCGCCCGATAGTCGGCGCGATCTTCCTCCAGTATGTGTTGTTCAAATAACGCTGGATGAGCGCGCAGTTGTCGACCCGTGATACCCAGCAATGGCTGACAACCCGCGCTAAGATAAGGAAACGATACTGCGCCATCTGGCGCCAGCAAACATTGATAAACCAGACCAGGGGTGTTGGATACGATGGCGCGAAAACGGGATTCGCTTGCGCTCAAGGCATGGGCTGATTCAAGTGATGCGGTCAGATCATTGCAGATCACAATAACTTGCCCAGGCACATTTGATGGTGATTTGAAAATGCTCAATCGGGCCGGATAGGTGCTGTGGTCACGCCGGATACACTGACATGAAAATGTCGTGCCATAAGCACTGAAAATATTTGATATATTACTTGATAAACTATCTGTATTAAATTGAAATATATGATCTAATTTTATTTTTTTTAAAGCGACTGCGGTGTGCTGCAGGTTGCGTGTAGCAGCTCTGTTTGCCTGGATAATGCGTTGTGCTTTATTGTCAATCAAATAAATTTCGCCATGGGTACCCTGCATGATGAGGGACAGCCATGCCTTGTTAAGTTCGAGTGCCGTATCTGGTGATGTCATGGTTGGTGAAGTAGGATCGCGGATGTGGAACAGCATACCTTGACTACAAGTGTGAATGAAACCATGGGCACCTGGATGAAATACAATATTGAGTCTGAAAATTGGGTGCGCAGCTTTATAATCTCGACTAATTGATTTTTTTTACAGGATTGCCATGAAACTGATCGCTTCTTTAACCAGCCCGTTTGCCCGTAAGGCACGCATTGTCATCGCTGAAAAACACATTGAATGTGAGCTGGTTCTGGATATTCCATGGAACCCTGACACGCGTGTGGCAGATTTCAATCCCTTGGGTAAAATCCCGGTACTGATACTGGACGATGGCACCAG
>DZDB01000061.1 GCA_022736605.1 Sideroxydans lithotrophicus | reverse complement strand
TGGGAAATCCTGTTAATCCTGTCCAATAGGTTTCGTTATTTACGATTTGTAATACCAGCCTGCGCCATCGCAACTGGGACAGTCTACAGCCCCAATGCGTTCCACATCGCATCGACGCGCTGCTTCACCGCGTCGTCCATGACGATCGGCGTACCCCATTCGCGCTGGGTTTCGCCGGGCCATTTGTTGGTCGCGTCCATCCCCATCTTGCCGCCCAGACCCGATACCGGGCTGGCAAAATCGAGGTAATCAATCGGCGTGTTTTCCACCAGCAGCGTGTCGCGCACCGGGTCCATGCGCGTGGTGATGGCCCAGATCACTTCTTTCCAGTCACGGATGTTGATGTCGTCGTCGACCACCACGATGAATTTGGTGTACATGAACTGGCGCAGGTAACTCCACACGCCGAACATCACGCGCTTGGCGTGACCGGGATAACTTTTCTTGATGCTGACGATGGCGAGGCGATACGAGCAGCCTTCCGGCGGCAGGTAAAAATCGGCAATTTCACTGAACTGCTTTTGCAGCAGCGGCACGAATACCTCGTTGAGCGCGACGCCAAGAATGGCCGGTTCGTCGGGCGGTTTGCCGGTGTAGGTGCTGTGATAAATCGGCTCGCGCCGCATCGTGATGCGCTCGATGGTGAACACCGGAAAGCTGTCGACTTCATTGTAATAGCCGGTGTGGTCGCCGAATGGACCTTCCGGCGCCATCTCGCCCGGATGAATCACGCCTTCGAGCACGATTTCGGCGCTGGCAGGCACCTGCAAATCGCTGCCGATACACTTGACCACTTCGGTCTTGGCGCCGCGCAGCAGCCCGGCAAACTGGTATTCCGACAGCGAATCCGGCACCGGCGTGACCGCGCCCAGGATCGTCGCCGGGTCGGCACCCAGCGCCACCGCCACCGGATAAGGCTGGCCGGGGTTCTGTTGCTGAAATTCACGGAAATCGAGCGCGCCGCCACGGTGCGCCAGCCAGCGCATGATGACCTTGTTGCGGCCGATGACCTGCTGGCGGTAAATGCCCAGATTCTGACGTTTTTTGTGCGGGCCGCGCGTCACCGTCAGTCCCCAGGTGATGAGCGGCGCAGCGTCGCCCGGCCAGCAGGTCTGGATCGGCAGGCGCGACAAATCCACGTCATCGCCTTCCCAGACGATGTCCTGGCACGGCGCGCTGCGCAGTTCTTTCGGCGCCATGTTGAGCACCTGCTTGAACACCGGCAACTTGTCCCACGCGTCTTTCAGGCCTTTGGGCGGCTCGGGTTCCTTTAAAAAAGCCAGCAGCTTGCCGACTTCGCGCAGCGCTTCAACGCTGTCTTCGCCCATCCCCAGCGCCACCCGGCGCGGCGTGCCAAACAGATTGGCGAGCACCGGCAGGGTGTGGCCGGTGACGTTTTCAAACAGGATCGCCGGACCGCCCGCTTTCAGCACGCGGTCGCAGATTTCGGTCATTTCCAGCTCAGGGCTGACCGGATGGGTGATGCGCTTGAGTTCGCCGATTTTTTCCAGTTGCGCCATGAAGTCACGCAGATCGTGGTATTTCAAGACGTCTCCCGGATGCGTGCGAGGGTGGCGGTAGTGGAGGTGGTATGCAGAAACGGGATCGAATGCACGCTGCCACCGCGCGCCAGCGTTTCAGCGCTGCCAACGATATCAGCGACGACCCAGTCGCCGCCCTTGACCAGCACGTCGGGCCGGATCGCTTCGATCAGATTGAACGGCGTGTCCTCGTCAAAACCGATCACCAGCGACACCGACGCCAGCGCCGCCAGCACTGCCATGCGGTTTTCCAGTGTATTGATCGGTCGGTCCGCGCCCTTGTTCTGGCGCTTCACCGACGCGTCGGAATTGACCCCGACGATCAGCGCAGCGCCGAGTGCGCGCGCCTGCGCCAGATAGGTGACGTGACCCCGATGCAAAATATCGAAACAGCCGTTGGTGAATACCAGCAGTCGCGGCAGACTCGCCAGCTGCGTCGCCAGATTGTCCGACGTGGCAAACTTGGCCTCGAAATCCGGCAGCGGGTAGCCCGGCATTACTGGATGATTTCAAACAGCTTGACCACCTTGGTCACGCCGCTGGTGGTGCTGGCAATTTGCGCGGCGTCGTCGGCTTCCTGCGCGGTGACCAGCCCCATCAGATACACCACACCAGCTTCGGTAACGACCACGACATAGTTGACCTGAAACCGTTTGGCGTCGAGGAAACGGGTTTTAACCTTGGTGGTGATGTAACTGTCGTTAGTGCGCGAACTCAGCAGCGACACCGGCCCGACCACGGTTTCGTTGTACACGGTGCGCACATTGCCGACACCTTTGGCGATCTCTGTGATTTTCTGCCGTGCCTGCTCGGTCGGCACTTCGCCAGTCAGCAGCACATTACGGTTGAAACTGGTGATATTGACGTGCGTATCCTTGGGGAAGGCATCACCGATGCGGCTGCCCGCGCGCAGCTGGATTTCCTTGTCTTCGATATAGGTGCCGGTGCTGCGCCGATCCGCTGCGACCAGCGCGCCCGCGCCTGCCCCCGCGACCACCACCGGCACGCAGCCTTGCAGTTGGATTAAAGCCAGCGCCAGTGCGGCAATCGTCAATGTATTTCGCATTATTCAACTCCTAGAATCAGACAATCAATCCCATCGCACAAGCAGTGGATGGTGAGCAGGTGCACTTCCTGTATCCGCGCCGTTGACGTCGCGGGCACGCAGATATGGATATCTTCATCGCGCAGAAGTTCGCTGATCTGGCCGCCACTGCCCCCGGTGAGTGCCACCACCAGCATGTCGCGCGCATGCGCGGCACGAATCGCTTCGAGCACGTTGCGCGAATTGCCGCTGGTGGAAATCGCCAGCAGCACGTCGCCCGCCTTGCCCAGCGCGGTCACCTGCCTGGAGAAAATCTGGCTGAATTCGTAGTCGTTGGCGATGGAGGTCAAAATCGAGCTGTCGGTGGTCAGCGCCACTGCCGCCAGACCGGGACGCTCCATCTCGAAACGGTTGATCAGTTCAGAGGAAAAATGCTGGGCGTCGGCGGCCGAGCCACCGTTGCCGCAGGCAAGAATCTTGCCGTCGGCGAGCAGGCACTGGCTCATCATTTCAGCTGCCTGCGCGATCGGTTCGGCGAGCACATCCATGGTGTCCATCTTGAGCCGGGCGCTGTCGCCGAAGTGGCCGTGTATGCGGGTAATCAAGTCCATCCCGCAATTATACACAGGCTCGAATCAGGCTCCGAAGGCGTTTTGCAGCCACTCGATCTGCTCACCGTGCAATAGCACCGCATCAAACCGGCACGGCGGCGTGCGCGGCAGGCTCGCCAGATAATGCTGCGCGGTGGCGATGAGTTTGTGCTGTTTGCGTGCATCAATGCTGGCGGCGGCGCCGCCGAACTGATGGCTGGCGCGGCTGCGTACTTCGACAAACACCAGCGTGGCGCCATCGCGCAGGATCAGGTCAATCTCGCCAAAACGGCAGCGATAGTTTTTTTCCACCAGCTTCAGGCCGCGTGCGCACAGATAATCGGCGGCACGCTGCTCGGCCTGCTCACCCGGTTTCAGCATGCGTCACGCAAGCCGGTTTGCCGAGCACGTAGTGGCGCGGCGATAATGGCAGGATTCTTTTCCAGTGGCGGTAGATATGCAGACATCCGGCACATTATATGTGGTCGCCACCCCCATCGGGAATCTCGGTGACATCAGCCAGCGCGCCATCGACACACTCAGGCATGCCGATCTGGTGGCGGCAGAAGACACCCGCCACAGTGGCCAGTTACTGGCGCGGCTGGGCATCCCGGCACATTTTGTTGCCCTGCACGAGCATAACGAGCAGGGCATGGCGCAACGTCTGGTGGCTGATCTGCTGGCAGGCAAATCCATCGCGCTGATCAGCGACGCGGGCACGCCCGCAATCAGCGACCCCGGCACGCTGCTGGTGGCGGCAGCGCACGCGGCGGGTGTCACCGTCGTGCCACTGCCGGGTGCCAACGCCGCCATCGCCGCCCTGTCGGCAGCAGGCATGATCGCCCCGCACTGGCTGTTTTACGGCTTTTTGCCGAACAAACCGGTAGCGCGCAGCAAGGCGCTGGCCGCGCTGGCTGATTTGCCCTACGCACTGGTTTTTTACGAAGCACCGCACCGGATTGTTGAATGCGTCGCCGCGCTGGCTGCCAGTTTTGGGAATACGCGGCGAATTACGCTGGCGCGCGAGCTGACCAAGCTGTTCGAGTCGATCCACAGCCTGCCGCTGGGCGAGGCGGTGGCCTGGCTCGAAGCCGATGCGAACCGGCAAAAAGGTGAATTCGTGCTGATCGTCGAGGGCGCGCCGATCGCCGTGGTGGATGAGGACGGTAAACGCCTGCATGACACGCTGACGATATTGCTGGAAGACCTGCCGCTGAAACAGGCCGCGCAACTGGCTGCCAAACTCACCGGCCTGAAGAAAAATGTCGCCTACGAGCTGGCGCTGCGCATGCGCGACGCGGCACAAACCTGATTCGATATACAGGAAATTAACCGATGGACACGATCACCCTCACCCGCCCCGACGACTGGCACCTGCACCTGCGCGACGGCGCGGCCATGCAATCGGTGCTGCCGGATACCGCACAGCGTTTTGCCCGCGCCATCGTCATGCCCAACCTCAAGCCGCCGGTACGCACGGTGGCAGACGCCGCTGCCTACCGCGAACGCATCCTCGCGGCGCTGCCCGCCGGGCTGGCGTTTGAACCGCTGATGACGCTATACCTGACCGACAATACCGACCCGGCGGAAATCAGGCGCGCCCGAGATTCTGGCTTTGTCCACGCGGTGAAGTATTACCCGGCGGGCGCCACCACCAATTCCGACCTGGGCGTGACGAGTCTTGCCAAGTGCGATGCGGTATTGGCTGAAATGGAACGCCTCGGCGTGCCGCTGCTGCTGCACGGCGAAGTGACCGACGCCAGTGTCGATGTGTTCGACCGCGAGGCGGTGTTCATCGAGCGCCATTTGATCCCGCTGACGCGCAAATTTCCCGCTTTGCGCATCGTGCTGGAACACCTCACCACGCAGCAGGGTGTTGAATTTGTAATGGCGGCAGCGGATCACGTCGCTGCAACAATCACCGCGCACCACCTGCTGTACAACCGCAATGCAATGTTTCAGGGCGGCATCCGGCCGCATTACTTCTGCCTGCCGGTGCTCAAACGCGAACAGCACCGTCAGGCGCTGATTGCCGCTGCCACCAGCGGCAATCGCAAATTTTTTCTCGGCACTGACAGTGCACCGCATGCGGTGGGCGCCAAGGAAGCTGCCTGCGGCTGCGCCGGACTGTACACCGCGCACGCTGCGCTGGAGTTGTACGCCGAGGCATTTGACGCGGTCGGCAAGCTCGACCGGCTCGAAGGCTTCGCCAGCCAGTTCGGCGCCGATTTTTACCGCCTGCCGCGCAACACCACCCAGATCACGCTCAAGCGCGACGCCTGGACGGTGCCTGCCAGCCAGGCGCTGGGCGAGCAGCAAGTGGTGCCATTGCGCGCGGGTGAGGCGGTTGGCTGGCGACTGCTTAAAGGGTGAATACGCGAATCTGCTGTGGCCGCACCGTCAGCAATTAAATTGCCCATTGCGTTGTTTAAAAACGATATTCGTAATCAACGTGGGCGGTCATTTGGCGATGCGTCACCGTGCCGGCCACGCCCGGGCCATACAAGTTTGGATTGGTCTGCGTAACGCCAGGCGTATAAGCCAGCGAGGCATCAATGCGATGCCCGGATGAAACGCGCCACCCCAATCCCAGGGTGTAGTGCGATTCAACAATGGCCGGTGCGAGAGGGTTCAGGGTATCGGCAGGTACCGGGTTTTTGGCATAGTTGTAACCGGCGCGTATAGCCACGCCCGGGTTAAGCTGGTATTGGCCGCCGAGCATGTAAACGGTCTGGTCGTGCCAGTTTTGCGGCGCGCCGCCAGGGCCAAACACCGGCACGCCATTCGCCTCAAGCCGAAACGTAGCGAGCGTTTGTGACCAGCGGATACGTTTGATATCGGCTGCCAGCATCAACGGCGTGCTGGCTTGCCAGGCCAGTCCGACGCCAAAGGTTTCAGGCCACTGTGCGTCCACTACCCGAAAATTGGCCGGATTGCTGGGCGTATTCACATAGCCCGTGCCTTTTAAATCACGCAGATTGGTTTGACTGTGATAGGTCGCACCCACTGCCAGCACAGGATTGATGCGGTAATGCGCGCCAAGCGAGTATGCCCAGCCTGACCCTTTGGCTTGGCCGGTGAAGTCGCTGTTATCGCTGAAGCTGTAATAGTCACCGGTTACGGGGTTGATCATTTTCAGATCCAGGCTGGCCCAGCTGTATTCAAGCTGGGCGGCGACGGTGAACGCCTCCGTCACATTGATTGCCAGCGGCAGCAAGGCCCGCCCGAAAGCCACCTCCGAGCGTTGTTCAAGCCCACTGCCGCCAGATAAGCGATCGCCCCATTCCGCACCCATGCCGCCTTGTGGATAGACGCCCAGACCGTAGGTCAGGCGGCCGGTTTTCTGTATCCATGAAAAATTCGGCATCAAATAACGCGTACCGTCAGAGTCAGCCGTGGTGTAACCGGTCGGGGTCGGCACCGTGGTCGACACCTTGGGCATCAACACCGCCAGCCCAGCGCCAAAAGTGGTGCCCGGCGCGCGCAATCCGAGCGTGGCCGGGTTATTCATCATGCCCGCGTTACCATTGTCATAGCCGAATGACGCACCCCCCATACCCGCAGCAACCGCCCCATATGCATCGAGATCCATGCCGTTCGTGGCGCCGGCAATAGGAGCATGCAACATGATGCCCAAGCCCAATACACAGCCACGACCCAAGCGGTAAAAGCCTGCAATCTTTATCATTCGAAACCTCTACATATTCATATCAAGCTGCGGGGGCGCCAAACACTGCCAGATTTCAGGCTTATCGACGACAAAATACAGGCGCAGCAATGAGTGTTGCAGCGTAGCATGCCAGACTTTCGTGTAACGACCGTTTGCCATACGCGCAGGGCAACGTGTTGTAGGCGTGTCGACCCGTTTGGTCAATACGGTTGGCTGGCAATCAATTTCAGAAGAGGGTTTATAGGGTGCGATATCCGAAACTACTGATCGTTATGCACTGGCTGATGGCGGCGCTGGTGCTGCTGGCTTATCTGACCAGCGGCAACCCGGTCAAGGCCAAAACCGCGTTTGATGTGCTGCTCGGGCAAATTCATGTTGCCAGCGGTTTGCTGGTGTTCGGGCTGTTTTTGTTGCGCCTGCCGCTGCGTATGCTGCTGGCCATACCTAAGGCCGAACCCGGCCCGTTATGGCAACAGCGCGCTGCGCTATCCGCGCACCTTGCCCTGTATGCGCTGATGCTCATCGTGCCGCTGGCCGGCTGGGCGGCGCTGGGTGACAAAACCACGGCATTTTCATTGGCCGGGCAGGCGCTGCCGCTACCGGATGGGCGCAGCCTGTGGGTGAAATGGCTGGGCGAAGCGCACCAGACGCTGGGCAATGTTTTTATCTGGCTGGCCGGGCTGCACGCGCTGGCCGCGTTGGGGCACCATTATTGGCTGCGCGACCGCACCCTGGTCAAGATGCTGCCGCTGGATCATTTGCGACGTTAATGGATGCCCTGTACAGCTTCATAAAACTGACTGCAATGTCAGAAAATTAATACGCGAAGCGGGGAACAATCCGATACCGATGCTGTACTAAGTTGTAACAAAAAAATAAGCAAATTATAACTTACTGATATATCGGCCTGATAATTGATTGGCTGCGCGACAGGGCAGCTGATGGTTGAGGAGCGTCTCATGGACCTGTTGCACAACCCCGAGTTTTTGTCGCGCGCACAGTTTGGCTTCATTGCCCTGTTTCATATTCTCTGGCCACCCCTCACCATTGGTCTCGCGCTGATCCTGTTTGGCCTGGAAGCCGCCTGGGTCAAAACCAAAAACGTGTTTTATTACCATCAGGCGCGCTTCTGGACCAAGATTTTCCTGATCAACTTCGGCGTCGGCGTCATCAGCGGCCTGCCGATGGAATTCTCGTTCGGCACCAACTGGGGGCCGTTCTCGATCGCCAGCGGTGACTTTTTCGGCAATATCCTGGGCTTTGAAACCGCCATGGCGTTCATGCTCGAGGCCGGTTTCCTCGGCATCATGCTGTTCGGCTGGAAGCGCGTGAGCGCGGGCATGCACCTGTTTGCCACCGGCATGGTGGCGTTCGGCAGCACCCTGTCGGCGTTCTGGATCATGGTCGCCAACTCGTGGATGCAGACGCCCGCCGGAGTCGAATACAACAATGGCAAATTCGTCATCACCGACTATTTCGACGCCATTTTCAACCCGGATCTGGCGCACGGCTTCGGCCATATGTTCATGGCGTGTATCGAGATTTCGCTGGTGGTGGTGGCGGGCGTGAGCGCCTACTATCTGATACAACGACGGCACCGCGAATTTTTCCTGCCGTCGTTCAAATGGGCGGTGATTGCCCTGGTGGCGGTGGCGCCGCTGCAAATCCTGATCGGCGATTCGGCGGGCGGCGCCCTGGCACAAACACAACCAGCCAAACTGGCAGCCATCGAAGCGCTGTGGGATACCAACAAGCCCGGCACTGGTGCACCCTGGGCGATTCTTGCCGACCCCAATCAGGCCGAGCAGAAAAACAACTGGGAAATCAGCATCCCCTATGTGACCAGCCTCATCGTCACCCATTCTCCCACCGGCACGGTGCAGGGGCTGACCGAATTCAAACGCGAAGATCAACCACCGGTGTGGGCGCCGTTCTACGGCTTCCGCGTGATGGTGGCGGCGGGCGTGTTCATTGCCTTCATGGCGGTGATTACCTTGTGGATGCTGTGGCGGCGCAAGTCACAGATGCTGGCCGACAGCGTGAGCGGCAACAAATGGCTGCTGCGCGGCTGGCTGTGGACCATCCCTGCGGCGTACATCGCCATCGAGGCGGGCTGGCTGGTGCGTGAAATCGGCCGTCAGCCGTGGATCGTGTACGGCATGATGCGCACCTCCGAGGGCGTCAGCCGCGTCCCGGTGCCGGTGCTGCAATGGTCTTTGCTGTCTTACATGGTGTTTTATACCGCCATCGGTATCGCCGCACTGGTGTTCATGCGCGGCGTGCTGCGCAAGGGGCCGGTGTTCGAAGCCCCACCGCACCAGCCCGCGCGCCACCGCGATATTGAATCCAAACCCGCCATAGAAGGAAGTCATTGATGGAAGCCGTCGCAGTCGATTCGACCCACCACTTGCTGGCGACCATCTGGTTTCTCATCATCGGGCTGTTCCTGGTCATCTACGTGGTGCTCGACGGCTTTGACCTGGGCGTCGGCGTGCTGTCGCTGTTTGTCGGGGATGAGCCGCGCCGCGCCGCGATGATGTCCAGCCTGGGCAGCATCTGGGACGCCAACGAAACCTGGCTGGTGGTCATCGGCGGCACGCTGTTCGGCGCGTTTCCGCTGGTTTATGGGACGGTATTGCACGGCCTGTACATCCCGATCATCGTCATGCTGCTCGGCTTCATGCTGCGCGGCGTGTCGTTCGAGTTTCACGAGCTGTCGGCCAACAAACCCATCTGGAGTTTTACCTTCGGCCTCGGCAGCCTGATCGCCGCCGTCGCGCAAGGCTTCGCGCTGGGTGGCCTGCTCAACGGCGTCGAGGTCATCGGCGGGCGCTTTGTCGGCGGCGCGATGGACTGGCTGTCGCCCTTCAGCGTATTCGTCGCCATCGGCGTCACGGCGGGCTACGCCATGCTCGGCTCGACTTACCTGATCATGAAATCGCGCGGCATGATGCAGGACGCCTGTTTCGAGCGCGGCCATTTACTGGCGCTGGCGATGATGGTGGCAGCGGCGGCCGTCACCGTGTGGACGCCGATGCAATACCCGGAGATCTACACACGCTGGTTCAGCACGCCCAATGTCTATTACTTCGCGCTGCTGCCGATTGCCGCGTTCGGCAGCTTTGTCATGCTGCTGCGCGCGCTGAAAAAACGCTATGAAGTCGCGCCGTTCGTCTGGACCACGATGATCTTCCTGTTTTCCTTCATCGGCCTCGCCGCCACCTGGTTTCCCTACATCATCCCCGGCGCGGTGACCATCGACCAGGCCGCTGCACCCAGCAACACGCTGGTGTTCATGCTGGTCGGCATCGGCATGCTGATCCCGGTGATGATCACCTACAACATCTACCAGTACGTCGTATTTCGCGGCAAGGTGGATCCGGATCACGAGCATACCTATTGAGTTGCGCAATATGAACATATTTGTTATCTTTAGCCTATGGCCTACACCATCGTTTATTACAGTAGCAGCGTTCAATCGGAGATACTTGCACTGCCTGAAACCCTGCAGGCGCGCTATATCGGACTGACGGCGCGGATGCAGTTGCATGGTGCGAACCTGGGCGAACCACATACCAAAGCGCTGGGAGATGGACTGTTTGAACTGCGCCTGAAAGGCGCAGAAGGTATCGCCCGGGTGTTTTACTGCACCCAACGCGGGCAGCGTATTGTCATGCTGCACAGCTTCGTCAAGAAGACGCAAAAGACCCCGCCGCACGAGAGACGGATTGCCGAAACCCGAATGAAGGAGATCAAACATGTTGACGCATGAACAACTGGTCGCGCGAATGCTCAAAAATCCGGCAGTGCGCTGCGAACACGAAAGGCTCGAACGCGAGGAATTTGCCTTGCTCGACGAAATGCTGGCTGCGCGTCGCGCTGCAGGGCTGACGCAAGCGCAGGTTGCCGAACGCATGGGCACTAAAGCCCCCGCCGTGGCAAGGCTGGAAAACGCCCTCGCCTCGGGCAAGCATTCACCCAGCCTGGATACCTTGCGCAAATATGCCAAGGCATTGGGCAAGCGGGTGGAAGTGCATCTGGTTTGAGCCTGAATGCATTATTCCTCTCAAAATAATCGTGTCTGACACAGCGGCTTTTCGGCCTCACTACCACCTGGTTTCCCTCCATCCCCGGCGCGGTGACCATCGACCAGGCCGCTGCACCCAGCAACACGCTGGTGTTCATGCTGGTCGGCATCGGCATGCTGATCCCGGTGATGATCACCTACAACATCTACCAGTACGTCGTATTTCGCGGCAAGGTGGATCCGGATCACGAGCATACCTACTAGCAAAATGTTCTAGCAACCCCGACCCAGGATGATTATACTTTGATATAACTTATCTTGATGAGGT
>DZDB01000060.1 GCA_022736605.1 Sideroxydans lithotrophicus | reverse complement strand
GACTTTGTGGATTTTTTGCGTGCGCGCGAGTATGAACAGCGCCTTACGCATGCTGCTGCCAAAGTTGCCGAGCCAAGTTTTGCGGCGGTGTGGGACAACGACGACGACGCGGTTTACGACCGGCTGTGACGATGGCGCATGTTTTTGGCGAGGTTTTTAGTTGTTCACGGTCTGAAGCCTGCCGCAGATTCTGGCGAGGCGCGATCTGATTGCGCAGGCGAAAACCGGCAGCGGCAAGACGGCTGCGTTTGGTATCGGCACGCTGGCGCGGACCTGATACATTCATTGCATGAAATTCACCATCAGTAAACATGCGGAAGACGTGATTAGAGAACGGGAAATTCCACACGCCTGGATTAGCTTGGTGCTGAATGCGCCAGATCGAATCGAGAAAGATCGCGAAGATCCAACGCATGATTCATGCGCTCGCAGTTATCCCTGATTATGGAAATCGCGTTTTGCGCGTCATCTATAATCAGACGAAGAATCCGCTCCACGTGGTAACTGTTTATTTCGATAGAACGCAGAAAGGGAAATGATGAGATTTGACTATGATCCCGAAGTGGATGCGCTGTATCTGCGTCTGGCTGAATCCAGGGTGCTCGAATCCGAAGAAGTTCAGCCGGGTATCATTCTGGACTTCGATGAAAAAGGTCAGGTTGTTGGCGTTGAGGTGTTGAACGCCAGCAAGCGCGGCCAGCCGACACACGCAGAAAAGATTGCCGCCTGAGAATGGATATTGAACCCCCATCTCGCCACGCGTTACTGGCCTTGCTGGCCAAGTGGAAGCCGATTTCCCCGTCATCGCGGATTTGCCTGCCGAACCGGTAGAGATCGAGGCTGATGCAGCCGACGGGTAACCTGCAAGTTCGATTTCCCCGCTATCTCCCCTCAAGCTGTTACGATACGTCCCCTCCGCATCAAGCTCTGGCGCACGCCAGCAGACCATCATGACATCCACATCTTTTTCCAGTTTGCCTTTGTCTCCGGCGTTTTTGAGCAATCTTGAGTCGCTGGGTTATCAGCAGATGACGCCGATCCAGGCGCAAAGCCTGCCGCAGATTCTGGCGGGGCGTGATTTGATTGCGCAGGCTAAAACCGGTAGCGGCAAGACGGCGGCGTTTGGCATCGGGATGTTGCACAAGCTCAATCCGAGCTATTTTGCGATTCAGGCGCTGGTGTTGTGTCCGACGCGCGAGCTGGCGGATCAGGTGGCGGCGTCGTTGCGCCAACTGGCGCGTTATGCCAGCAATATCAAGGTGCTGACTTTGTGCGGCGGTTCGCCGATGGCGCCGCAGGTCGCGTCGCTGGCGCATGGCGCGCATATCATCGTTGGCACGCCGGGGCGCATGCTGGATCACATCGGGCGCAACAGCGTCGATTTGTCCAGGCTGCAGACGCTGGTGCTGGATGAGGCGGACCGGATGGTGGACATGGGGTTTTATGAGGAGATTACCGCCATCGTGCGGGCGTGCCCGGCGCGGCGTCAGACCCTGATGTTTTCGGCGACCTATCCGGACAATATCCGCAAGGCCAGCAAGCTGTTTTTGCGCGACCCGGTCGAGGTGAAGGTCGAATCGGTGCACGCCGCCAGCCAGATCGAACAGCGTTTTTACGAGGTGGGCTACGACGACCGCAATGCGGCGGTGGTCAAACTGATCCAGCATTTCAAGCCGGTTTCGACGCTGGCATTCTGCAATACCAAGGCGCAGTGCAACGCGCTGGCGGAACTGCTGCGCACACAGGGCATTTCAGCGTTGGCGTTGCATGGCGATTTGCTGCAGCGCGAGCGCGATGAGGTGTTGGTGCTGTTTGCCAACCAGAGTTGTTCGGTGCTGGTGGCGACTGACGTGGCCGCGCGCGGGCTGGATATTCAGACGCTGAATGCGGTGATTAATGTGGACGTGACGCGCGACGCCGAGGTGCATATCCACCGCATTGGCCGCACCGGTCGTGGCGCGGCGCAAGGGCTGGTGCTGAATCTGGCGACGCCGAATGAATTGCGATGGGTGAAGCTGATTGAAGAGTATCAGGGCAGCCCGGCTAACTGGTTTGATCTGGCTGAAATCGAGCCTGCATACGGCGCGCCGTTATTCGCGCCAATGGTGACGCTGTTCATGATGGGTGGCAAAAAAGACAAGCTGCGCCCTGGCGATATCCTGGGTGCGCTGACCGGTGATGTGGGGTTGACCAGGGAACAGGTCGGCAAGATCAACGTGTTTGAATTTGTGACTTACGTCGCGCTCGACCGACGCATCGTGCAGCAGGCATTTGCACGGCTCAGTGCGGGCAATATCAAGGGGCGCAGTTTCAAGATGCGCTTGTTGAGCGTGTAGCGAACCAGTTCTTCCACGGAAGGGGGAGGGGGCTAAAAGCTTAATTGTGGTGTAGAGCCTCCCGAATGGTTTCGCGTACCACGTCAGCGAGCGTTTTTTTCTGCATGGCCTCGCGCAGGGTGGCATTAATTAGCGTTTGGTAGCCACGCCCACCCGCTTGTGCCTTGAACCACGACACCACATCCGGGTCGAGCGTTATATTGATCTTCTGTTTTTTCAAGGCGGCGCGAAATGCAGCCTGTCCTTCAATCGCGCCCACTTGCTGTTCATTAATACGCCACTGACCACGCGCGATATCTGTATCAGTCAATTCTGGAATTTCATCGAGTTCTTCGCTTGTCGGTATATGCGTTTCAACTTTGGCAAGATCACTGCCTAAAACGGTTTTGTTCGCGTTCATTGGCTTTCCTCATCGAAAAAATGTGGCGTATCGCACCACGTTGTACATAACCGACCGCCACCATGCGTCCAGCCAGGAATCCAAAACAGATCATGCGGCGCTCGCCATAATCCTGGCGCGTGTCTTCAAATTCAAACAGGGCACCTGAAAATACAGTTTCAGCATCGGCGAAGTCCAAGCCACGTGCCTCCAAAGCGGATTGTCGCTTGGCTTCATCCCAAGTTAGCTTCATGTGTTAAATAGTATAGACGATTATCTTTATTTAAACTTGGAACGGCGAGCTTGCCCATAAATTGCAGCTTAAACCGAAGTGTTTTGAACCAGGCCTTTTGGCAATGGAAACACAACATTTTCGCTTGCGCCGTTCAGTTCTTCCACGCTCGCTGCGCCCAGCGATTTGAGCCGCGCGATCACTTCCTGCACCAGCACATCCGGTGCCGACGCGCCGGCAGTCACGCCTACGCGCGTTTTGCCGACCAGCCATTCCGGTTTCAGCTCACCCGCGTTATCCACCATGTAGGATTCCACGCCCAGATTTTGCGCGACTTCACGCAGGCGATTGGAGTTGGAGCTGTTGGGCGAGCCGACGACGATGACCAGATCGCATTGCGCGGCCAGTGCCTTGACCGCATCCTGGCGATTTTGCGTGGCGTAGCAGATGTCGTCTTTCTTCGGGCCGATGATGTCGGGGAAACGTGATTTCAGCGCGTCGATCACGCGCGCCGCGTCATCCACCGACAGCGTGGTCTGGGTGACGAAGGCGAGCTTGCCGACGTCTTTTACCACCAGTGCGGTGACGTCGTCGGGCGTTTCGACCAGGTACATGCCGCCCTGGCTCTGCCCCATCGTGCCTTCGACTTCGGGGTGGCCTTTATGGCCAATCATGATGATTTCGAGGTCTTTGGCGCGCATCTTGGCGACTTCGACGTGGACTTTGGTGACCAGCGGGCAAGTCGCGTCGAATATCGTTAAGCCGCGCGCTTCGGCTTCCTGGCGCACTGCTTGCGATACGCCGTGGGCGCTGTAAATCAGCGTGCTACCGGTCGGGACGTCGGCCAGGTCTTCGATAAAAATCGCGCCTTTGGCCTTGAGGTCGTCAACCACAAATTTGTTGTGCACGACTTCATGGCGCACGTAGATCGGTGCGCCAAAGCGGGTCAGGGCGCGTTCGACGATTTCAATGGCGCGATCCACCCCGGCGCAGAAGCCGCGTGGGTTGGCGAGAAAAATTTGGGTTTGGCGGGTCATGGCGTGTAATCGTAATAGGTCAATAATGGTAGCGGCACTGCGCGATCAGCAGGCAGCCGTTTTCGATGGCATACACCAGCCGATGTTCCTCGCTGATCCGGCGGGACCAGAATCCGGCGAGGTTGTGGCGCAGTGCTTCGGGTTTGCCGATGCCGTCAAACGGCGAACGCGTGATGTCCTGGATGAGTGCATTGATGCGTTTGAGCGCCGTTTTATCGGTTTGTTGCCAATACAGATAATCCTGCCAGCCTGATTCGGCGAATTTGATCTGCACCGGGTTTAATCTGCGTCGTGCAGCAGTGCGTGTTCGACGCCCGCACCGCTTCTTAATTCATCCACCGCAGCCATCAGGCGGCGCGCGTTTTCCGGGCTGCGCAGCAGATAGGCGGTTTCTTCCAGCGCGTTGAAATCGGCCAGCGACATCATGACGACCGGCTTGCCATTCTGGCGCGTCACCAGTATCGGCGCGCAGTCGTCATTCACTTTATCCATGACGTCGGTAAAGTGCTGGCGGGTGTAACTGTAGCTGATTGCATCCATTTTGCCCTCGCGCTGCTATTGTACGAATATTTGTACAATAACGCGTCCGGCCAGACGCGTCAAACCGCGCTAGGCATAATGCTGACAATTTCAACTTCAAACTCAATCGGCAAGCCCGCCAGCAGGTGATTAAAATCAACCGTGGCATCGGCGTCACTCAAGGCCAGCACGCGCCCGGCCAGTGTAGTGCCATTGGGCAGGCTGAATTCGATGATGCTGTCGATTGCGGGCGGTGCACTGGCGCTGAAGTCGCGCAGTGGTAGCGTCTGGATCAGTGCCGGATCAGGCTCGCCAAAGGCTTGTGCAGCATCCAGCAGAAAAACATGGCGTTCGCCCGGTGCGAGGCCGATCAACCAGTGTTCCAGGCTGGGAATCAGCGTGCCGTCACCCAGTGTGAATGTGATGGGTACGTCGTCAAAGCTGCTGTCGACTTCAGCGCCACCGCGCGCGCGCAGGGCGAAATGCAGGCTGAGCGTATCGCCTGCCGCGACCTTCATGCGGTGTGCGGCTTGGGTTTGCGCAAGCTGTCCCAGACCAGCAGTACCGCGCCGATGGTGATGGCGGAGTCGGCGATATTAAACGCAGGCCACGCATACTGGTTGATGTGGAAGTAGAGGAAGTCGACCACGTAGCCGTGCACGATACGGTCAATCAGGTTGCCCAGTGCGCCGCCCAGAATCAGGCTGAGCGCCAGTTTGAACAACGGGCTGCCAGCGGGTTTGCGCAGCAGGTGGAGGATGACGACGGCGGCAATGCTGGCAATGCTGATGAAGAACGCCCGCTGCCAGCCGGCCTGATTGGCAAACAGGCTGAATGCGGCGCCGGTATTGTGCGCGCGCACCAGTTCGAAAAACGACGTGACCTGGATGTAATCACCAAGCATGAATACCTGCATGACCAGGTATTTGCTGAGTTGATCGAGCGCAATGATAAGCGCGGCGACGGTTAAACCCTGTTTCAGTTTAGGCATGGTTGCGGATCTCACCTTGGTCAAATAGGTTGCTGTAACAGCGGCCACACAGGCCGGGATGGTCGGCGTGGCTGCCGACGTCGCTGCGGTAATGCCAGCAGCGTTCGCATTTGGCTTGGGCACTGGGCTGGGCGTGGAGGGCAGGTTCGCCTTCAACCAGGGTGGCGGCTGAAGTAATGAGCACAAAACGCAGGTCGTTGCCCAGCGCGGCCAATGCCTGATACTGCGCGCCGTTCGCGTGCAGGCTGACTTCGGCCTGTAACGAAGAGCCGATGTCGCCTGCCGCGCGCAGGGTTTCCAGATGCTTGCGTACTTCGCCCAGGCTTTGACGAATCAGCAGCCATTGTTCGCCGAGTTTTGTGCTGTCGGCAGGGTGCGGCACGCTATGCCAACCGTGCAGGAAAATGCTGTCGTTGTCGTCGTGCGCCAGCTGCTGCCAGACTTCTTCACCGGTGAAGCTGAGGAATGGCGCCATCAGCTGCGCCAGTGCGTGGGTGATGTGGTGCAGGGCATTTTGTGCCGAGCGCCGTGCGTGTGAATCAGCCGCCGTGGTGTAGAGCCGATCCTTGAGAATATCCAGGTAAAAGCCGCCCAGGTCTTCCGAGCAGAAATGGTGCAGGCGTTGGGCGATGTGGTGAAATTCATAGCGTTCATACGCCGCGAGTACGTCGGTCTGGAACTCGGCCAGCATGACCATGGCATAGCGGTCGAGATCGATCCATTCGTCCACGGGCAGCGTGTGTTTTGCCGGATTAAAATCGGCCAGATTCGCCAGCAGGAAGCGCAGCGTGTTGCGGATGCGGCGATAGGTGTCGGCGACGCGCTTGAGGATTTCATCCGAGATCGTCAGCTCACCGGAATAGTCGGTGGACGCGACCCACAGGCGCAGGATGTCTGCGCCGTAGGTATCCATCACCTTTTGCGGCGCGACCACGTTGCCCTTGGATTTGCTCATTTTGTGGCCTTTGGCGTCGACCACAAAGCCGTGCGTGAGCAGGGCGCGATACGGTGCCTTACCATCGCTGGCGCAGCCGGTCAGCAGGCTGGACTGGAACCAGCCACGATGCTGGTCTGAGCCTTCCAGATACAGGTCTGCCGGATAGGCAAGTTCCGGGCGCTGCTTGAGCACGCAGGCGTGGGTCACGCCGGAATCGAACCAGACGTCGAGCGTGTCGGTGACTTTTTTGTACTGGCTGGCGGCATCGCCCAGCAACTCGGCGGCGTCGAGGCTGAACCAGGCTTCAATCCCGGTTTGCTCGACACGCTGCGCCGCCGCTTCGATCAGCGCGGCGGTATGCGGATGCAGCTCGCCGCTTTCCTTGTGGACGAATAGCGGCATCGGCACGCCCCAGTTGCGCTGGCGCGACACGCACCAGTCCGGGCGATTTTTCATCATCGCTTCGAGCCGGGCACGGCCCCAGGCCGGAAAAAACGCCGTGTCGTCGACCGCGCGCATGGCGTTGTTGCGCAGGCTCACGCCATCGCTGCCGGTTTTGTCCATGCCGATGAACCACTGGTGCGTGGCGCGGAAGATGATCGGCGTTTTGTGGCGCCAGCAGTGCGGGTAGCTGTGCAGCAGTTTTTCGTTGGCCAATAGATGGCCGCTGGCGGCGAGCGCTTCGACCACGGTTTTATTGCCCTGCCACACGCTCTGGCCGCCGACCAGCGGGATGCTGGCGAAGAATTTGCCGTCGTCGCCGACTGGATTGTCGACCGCGAGCTGGTATTTCAGGCCAATCTGATAGTCGTCCACGCCATGCGCCGGGGCGGTATGCACCAGCCCGGTGCCGGCTTCCAGTGTGACGTGTTCGCCGCAGATGACGGGCACATCGCGTTCGAGGAACGGATGGTGCAGTTGCAGCAGTTCCAGCGCGCTGCCGCTGCATTGGCCGATGACTTCAGCAGACTCAAACCCGTAACGTTTGAGCGCAGCACCAGCCAGTTCGTGCGCCAGGATCAGGATGCCTTTGGGTGTGCGCAGCAGGTCGTAGGTGAATTCTGGGTGTACCGACACGGCCTGGTTGGCAGGCAGCGTCCACGGTGTGGTGGTCCAAATTACGGCGTAAATTTTATCGTCCGGCGCAGACAAGCCGGTGCGGCGGGCGAAATCGGCGTTGTCGGCGACCTCAAACGCCACATCAATTGCGGCGGAGGTTTTGTCTTCGTATTCGACTTCGGCTTCGGCCAGCGCCGAACCGCAATCAACGCACCAGTGCACCGGTTTGGCACCCTGGTATAGATAACCGTTGGCGAGGATGCCGCCGAGCGTGCGCATGATGCCTGCTTCGAAGGCGAAATCCATGGTGCGATACGGGTGATCCCAGTCGCCGAGTACGCCAAGGCGGATGAAATCGGCTTTCTGGCGTTCGATCTGGGTCGCAGCATAGTCACGGCACAAGGCACGGAACTGCGCAGCGGGGATGGCTTTGCCGTGGGTTTTTTCAACCTGCAATTCTATTGGCAGGCCGTGACAATCCCAGCCCGGCACGTAGGGTGCATCGAACCCGGCCAGCGTTTTGCTCTTGACGATGATGTCCTTGAGGATTTTATTCACCGCGTGGCCGATGTGGATGTCGCCGTTGGCGTACGGCGGGCCGTCGTGCAGGATGAATTTGGGACGTCCGGCACTGGCGGCACGGATTTGCTCGTAGCGTTTTTTGTCGCGCCATTGCGCCAGCCAGCCGGGTTCGCGCTTGGCAAGGTCGCCGCGCATCGGGAACGGCGTGTCGGGCAGATTCAAAGTATCTTTGTAGTCGGGCATGGTAGATGTTGTAGCACGCAGTCTGAATAAGATTAAGGGGCTGAGGTCGGCGCGGCGAGTTCAAAATACTGTCTCGCCTGCGCGGCATCGCGATCGATCTGCGCCACCAGCGTGGGCAGGTCATCGTATTTTTGTTCGTCGCGCAGCTTGTGCAAGAAATCCACGCAGAGGTGTTCGCCATAAATGTTGCGGTCGAAGTCGAACAGGTGGACTTCGAGTACGGGCTTTGCCGCCTGCTTGACCGTTGGACGCACCCCAAGACTGGCGACGCCCGGCAGCGGCGTATCGGCGAGACCACGCACCTGCACGACATAGATGCCGGTGAGCGGCGGGCAATTGTGCTTGATGGCGATATTGGCGGTGGGATAACCGATATCACGACCGAGTTTGTCACCATGTGCGACGCGCCCGCTGATACTGTAAGGTCGCCCGAGCAGGCGCGCGGCCAGCGCAAGATCGCCGTCGGCAAGGGCTGTGCGCACGGCGGTGCTGGAAATGCGCAGGCTGTCGAGCGTGACGCTGTCCATCGCAGCGACTGCCATGCCGTGTTGCGCACCGTGGTTTTGCAGCAGGGCAAAATCGCCCGCGCGTTTGGCACCAAATCGAAAATCGTCACCGATCAATATGTATTGGGCATGCAGGCCATCCAGCAAAATCTGGTCAATGAAATCAGTCGCAGCGAGTTGCGAAAAGGCGTGATTGAAGGCGCAAATATGGACGTGTTCAATGCCGCAGTCACGCAGCATCTGCAATTTTTCGCGCAGGCTTGAAAGCCGTGCCGGGGCTTTGTCAGGCGCAAAGAATTCGCGTGGGTGCGGCTCGAATGTAACGGCGCAGGGCACCAGACCGCGTTGACGAGCGACATCCACCAGGCGTTGCAGCATGGTGCGGTGGCCCAGGTGGACACCGTCGAAATTGCCGATGGTGACCGCGCACGGCTGCGTGGTAACGGGCGTGAGGCCATGCGTAATGCGCATTGTGGAATTGGCTGCAAGCATTTGAAAGGCTGGATTTTAGCGTTGCTTCATGAGGATGGTCAAAACCTCAGGCGGTACGGCGTATGAACTGGGCCGGGCGCATGCCGACGAGCCAGAGTGTGCCGAAATAGCTGCCTGCGCCCAGCATCACGAGGGCGATCAGATGGACGATGCGCTGAGTGAAATGACCGTGTAACCAACGCGTTTCGCCCGCCATGCCAAACCACAGCGCGACGCTCATGACCGCCAGTGCCAGACCGATTTTCAGGAAATACCGGCGCCAGCCTGGTTGTGGCTGATAAATACCCTGGCTGCGCAGTTTCCATAACAGCAAGGACGCGTTGAGGCAGGCGCCCAGGCCGATGGATAAGGCCAGTCCGGCGTGTTGCAGTTTCCAGATAAACATCAGATTCATGGCCTGGGTCGCAAGCAGGGTGATGACTGCAATTTTGACCGGTGTACGGATATTTTGCCGGGCATAAAAACCAGGCGCCAGAATTTTGACCATGATCAAACCAAGCAGTCCAAGACTGTAGGCAACCAGCGCTTGCTGGGTCATGAACACGTCGTTGGCGCTGAATTTGCCGTACATGAACAGGGTGCTGATCAGCGGCACCGCAAGGATCGCCAGCGCCGCAGCGGCAGGTAACGCCAGCATCAGCGTCAGGCGCAGACCCCAATCGAGCAAGTGGGAATATTGCGTCGGGTCGTTGTCGGCGTAATGTTTGGCCAGGCTGGGCAACAGGATGGTACCCAGTGCGACGCCCAGCATGCCAGTGGGAAATTCCATCAGGCGATCAGCATAATACAGCCAGGACACACTGCCCGTCGCCAGAAATGAAGCGAAGATGGTGTTGATGAGCAGTGAAATCTGTGCGATTGAAACGCCAAATAGGGCAGGCCCCATGAGTTTGAGAATGCGCCACACGCCTTCATCATGCAGTTCGATGCGAAAGCGTGGCATCAGGCCAAGTTGCCTGAGGAAAGGAATCTGTAAAAGCAATTGCAGCACACCACCGAGCATGACACCCCAGGCCAGCGCCATGGCGGGCGTTTCCAGATGCGGAGCAAGCCACAGTGCTGCGCCGATGGTTGCCACATTCAACAACACGGGCGTGAAAGCCGGAATAGAGAAGCGGCTATAGGTGTTCAGAATGCCACCGGCTAAAGATACCAGTGAAATCAGCAGGATATAAGGAAAAATGATGCGCAGCATGGTGACGGTAACGGCGAATTTTTCTGGCTCGTCGACAAACCCGGGCGCGCTGATGTACACCACCGCAGGCGCGGCCAGTATGCCGAGCAGGGTGACGACCAGCAATGCAAGAAACAGCAACGTGGCGACATGGTCGATCAGCAGCTTGGTGTCGTCATGACCACGGCGATTTTTGTATTCCGCCAGAATCGGCACGAAAGCCTGCGAAAAAGCACCTTCGGCAAACAGTCGGCGCAACAGGTTGGGAATCTTGAAGGCGACGAAAAATGCGTCGGTGTAAATACCCGCGCCGAAGCTGCGTGCAATGACGGCATCGCGGACGAAGCCAAAAATGCGCGACAGCAGGGTCATGCTGCTGACTTTGGCCAGGGCTCTAAGCAGATTCATGCGGTGTGGATGAGCGAAAGAAGGTAGAACAGCCGCAATGGTATAGATAAAGGTGGACTGCCGCCAGATTTGACTTGCGATAAGCGGTCGAGGTCTTTATAATTCCGTGTTTTAGAAAACACTAGTACAGGATTCCAAGATTATGGCAAACACCGCACAGGCCAGAAAGCGCGCCAGACAAAACGACAAGCAGCGTGCTCACAATGCCGCCTTGCGTTCTACGCTGCGCACCGCGATCAAGAAGGTACAAAAAGCCGTAGTGGCTGGTGACAAGGGCGCAGCGCAAGCAGTGTTCGCCACTTCAATGAGCGTAATCGACAGCATCGCTGACAAGCGCATCATTCACAAGAACAAGGCTTCGCGTCACAAGAGCCGACTTTCTGCTGCTGTCAAGGCCATGGCCTGATTGTCTCAACCGCCCGGGTAAGCTACCGGGCGCGTTCTGTAACACCCAAAAAATATTTTCAGACGATGATCCAGCCGTTAGGCAAGCTGGCTATTTTTGTTCGTCCTGATTGGCT
>DZDB01000059.1 GCA_022736605.1 Sideroxydans lithotrophicus | reverse complement strand
ACCGGGTCGTCGCTGCGCACGGCGGCCTTGAGCATGCCATAGGCCTGCTTCGGGTTGGACGGCGTCAGCACGCGCAGACCGGCGATGCCCATGAATACTTTTTCCATCCGTGCCGAATGCTGCGCGCCGAGCTGGTGCGCAGCACCGCCTGCAGCGCGGAACACGCTCGGCGACGTGAGCTGACCGCCGGACATGTAACGCACTTTGGCCGCTGAGTTGAACATCTGATCCATCGCCAGCCAGGCAAAGTTGACCGACATGATTTCGATAATCGGGCGCACGCCCAAAAACGACGCGCCGATGCCCAGGCCGGTATAGCCGCCTTCGGAAATCGGCGTGTCCATCACGCGCAGCGGGCCGTATTTTTCATATAGTCCCTTGGTCGCCTTGTAGGTGCCGCCAGCGACGCCGATGTCTTCGCCCATGCAGATGACCAGCGGGTCACGCGCCATTTCTTCGTCGTGGGCGCGCTGCAGCGCTTCCCAATACATCATTTCAGCCATGTTGATTTCTTCCTTGGTTCTACTGGCGTCACGCCAGCATGGGGGTTCTTGCGCGTTAAGCCAGCACGTATTTTTCCAGATCGGCAACGTTCGGTTCGGGTGAGTCTTCGGCGAACTTGATGACTTCGTTTTCGATGTAAATATCGGTTTCTTTTTCTATGGCGACGAAGTCGTCCATACTCATTTCACCGGTGGCAATCAGGCGGTCGCGCAGGATGTTGATCGGGTCGCGCTGTTTCCAGACTTCTTCTTCTTCGCGGGTGCGGTAGCCGCGCGAATCCGACATGGAGTGACCACGATAACGGTAGGTCATCAATTCCAGGAAATACGGCCCTTTACCGCTGCGTACATAATCGACAGCGGTGCGCGCATGCTCATACACCACGTCAATATCCTGGCCATCACACTGTGCCGATTCGATGCCGTAGCTGCACACGCGCTTGTACTGGTCGAGTACAGCGGTCGAACGGTCAATCGAGGTACCGATGCCATACTGGTTGTTTTCGCATACGAACAACACCGGCAGTTTCCACAGCGCCGCCATGTTCAGGGTTTCATGAAACACGCCCTGGTTGTTGGCTGCGTCACCAAGGAAGCAGAGGGAGATTTCGTCGCCGCCCTTGAGCTGGATGCCCTTGGCGATACCGGCAGCGAGTGGAAAGGGGCCGCCGACCAGTGCATAACCGCCCATGAAGCGGTGTGCCACGTCAAAAATGTGCATCGAACCACCGCGCCCTTTGGAGCAGCCAGTTTCCTTGCCGTACAACTCGGCCATCACCGCTTTGGGGTCAGAGCCGCATTTGATTGCGTGGATGTGGTCGCGGTAGCCGGTAATCACGTAGTCGTGGCCGGGGCGGGCGGCTTCCATCACGCCGTTGCAACACGCTTCCTGACCGGGATAGAGATGGAGAAATCCACCAATTTTGCGTTCGATATACGCTTGGTAACAGCGCTCTTCAAAGCGGCGATGCAACACCATTTCGCGCAGCACACGTTTTTTGTCTTCCAGTTTCATCTGATTTTTCCTTGCAAGCGCATGATTTTGGGCAACACTATCTCTGCTATCATCGTTTAAAACACCCCGTCTGGTCAAGTAAAAACCCCATAACAAGGTTGAAAATGCTCGCAAAACTTATTGAAAACAAAAAACAAATTGGCATATCACAAATTGATAAAATTGCCCATGTTTTAATGATCTTGCCGAAAGCGTCGGCCTTGCCAAAAGATGGATCGTTGCCTGGGTTGACGCAACTGGCTGCGGCGCTGCGAAGGCGCGATAAAAAACCGGTTGATCTGGCGAAAACAGCCGTTGCGGTTGATGCAGAACACGGCAGTCGTATGGTGTGGGTGATGCTGGATACCGCCCAGCCCGTGTTTAGCCAGCATACGGTGTTGCGTGAAGCGCTGCACGGCCTACTCGATGAATCGCCGCAAGAAATCAGCCTGGCAGTGAGTGGCGATGCGGCATTTCGCGCCCAGGCGGCGGCCGCAGCCGTGTATGTGGCGTGGCTCAACGGCGCGGCGCTGCCGAGTTTGAAAAGTAAAGACAAGCCCAAGCCGCTGCAAACCCTGCGGCTGTTCGGTTATGCGTCGCCAGATGGCTTTGTTGTGCAGCGCGCATTGGCAGCAGGCAATACCTTGTGCCGCAGCCTGACGGTGACGCCGCCGAACCAGCTGACGCCGACGCTCTACCGCAAACAGGTGCGTGGGCTGGCGAAGGACAATGGCTGGAAGCACGCTGAATATGATATGAAAAAGCTGCGCAAGCTGGGCGCCGGGGCGTTTGTTGCAGTGGGGCAGGGTTCCGAGCCGGAAGATGCCGCGATTGTTCACCTGCGTCGGCGTCATCCGGCGGCCAGGCAGACCGTTGCGCTGGTGGGCAAGGGGATTTGCTTTGATACCGGTGGTCATAATCTCAAGCCTGCGCGTTACATGCAGGGCATGCACGAAGACATGAACGGTTCGGCCGTGGTGCTGGGTATTTTGCAGGCAGCCACGCAACTGGATCTGCCGCTCAATATCGATGCCTGGCTGGCAATTGCGCAGAACCACATTGGCCCCAAAGCGTATAAGCAGAATGACGTGGTGACGGCGCTCAATGGCACCACCATCGAAATCATGCACACCGATGCGGAAGGTCGTATGGTACTGGCTGACACGCTGGCGCTGGCGGCGCGCGCCAAACCCGACGTCATGGTTGATTTTGCCACGCTGACCGGCAGCATGGCGGCTGCGCTGGGCGCGCGTTATAGCGGGGTATTGTCGAATCGGGATGAATTGCTGGCGCAGGCGGTCGCGGCAGGTAAAGCCAGCGGGGAACGCATGTGCGCATTCCCGATGGACGAGGATTACGAGTCGGCGCTGGATTCTGATATTGCCGACATTCTGCAATGCACGCTGGATGGCGACGCCGACCATATCCTGGCGGCGCGTTTTCTGAATCGCTTTGTGGACGGGCGCCCGTGGCTGCATGTGGACCTGTCATCAAGTAATTGCGACGATGGGCTGGGGGCAGTCGGCACCGAGGTGACCGGCTTTGGCGTGGCGTGGGGCATCGGCCTGCTGACGGCGTTGCAGCCCGGTAAGTAAAGTGCGCATGTTAAACTCTTGCCTTTGCAATCAAGTGAGTTCAGACCATGTCCGGTAGCAGTTTAGGCACCCTGTTTTGCGTCACCAATTTCGGCGAATCCCACGGTCCAGCGATCGGCTGCGTGGTCGATGGCTGCCCGCCTGGCATGACGTTAAGCGCCGATGACATCCAGCTTGAACTCGACCGGCGCAAGCCCGGCACCTCGCGTCACGTCACTCAGCGACGTGAATCCGATACGGTGGAAATCCTGTCCGGTGTGTTTGAGGGCCAGACCACCGGTGCGCCGATAGCGTTGCTGATTCGCAACGAAGACCAGCGCAGTAAAGACTACGGCAATATCAGCGAAACTTTCCGCCCGGGCCATGCCGACTATACTTACTGGCATAAATTCGGTATCCGTGATTATCGTGGCGGCGGACGTTCGTCAGCACGTTTGACAGCACCAACAGTCGGTGCCGGCGCGATCGCTAAAAAATGGCTGGCAGAGAAATACGGCATCGTGGTGCGCGGTTACATGGCGGCGCTGGGGCCAATTGATTTGCCATTTAAAACCTGGGAGGCGGTGCGCGACAACGCGTTTTTCAGCGCCGATCCGGACAGCGTGACAGCACTCGAAACCTACATGGATGAACTGCGTAAATCCGGTGATTCAGTCGGCGCAAAAATCACCGTGGTGGCAGAAAACGTACCGGTGGGTTGGGGCGAGCCGCTGTATGACCGTATCGACGCCGACATCGCCCATGCGCTGATGGGGTTGAATGCGGTGAAGGGCGTGGAAATCGGTGACGGATTCGAATCCGCGCGCCAGCTCGGCACCGAGCACCGCGATGAACTGACGCCGACAGGCTTTCTTAGCAATCATGCGGGTGGCGTGCTGGGCGGCATTTCCAGCGGCCAGGATATTGTGGCGCATATCGCCATCAAGCCCACTTCGTCGATACGTCTGCCAGGGCGCTCTATCGACAAGGCCGGTAATTCGATTGAAGTCGTCACGCATGGACGGCACGATCCGTGTGTCGGCATTCGTGCCACGCCGATTGCCGAAGCACTGGTGGCCATTGTGTTGATGGATCATGCGTTGCGGCATCGGGCGCAGTGTGGTGATGTCATGGTTGAAACGCCACAGATTCCTGGCAAGCTGGCGCTGCGATAGGATTTCATGTTTGTGTGCGCTGGCGTACCGAGCGCATTTTCCAGCCGATGCTATATTTCGTGCGTGGCATCGCCTGTTGGCTTGATTGTTGGCAGTGCTATACCGCTTAAATTCAATCTGCGATGGTATAAGGAGAGCATGATGACCAAGAAACTGATTTCGACATTGGCGCTATTGGGTTTTGCAGCAAGCCTGCTTACTATGGCTGGGTGTAATACGATTGCCGGTGCCGGCAAGGATATTCAGAAGGGTGGCGAAGCGGTGCAGGATACCGCAAAGGATGTGCAGAAAAAAATGTAATGGCATCAAGCTGCGCGACGTATTGGTATGCGTTCGCAGCATCTGGCGACAATAACAAGTAAAACACTTTGCGGTGCAATGAAAGTGAACGCCTCAGTGTTGAATTATTTTAATCAGACATTGGCTCGATTTCGGCTTGGGCTGATGCTGTGCGTGCTGGTGGTTTCTGGTGGTTGTGCCAGCCTGCCCAATATCGATCAAATTACACACCATGCAGATGCGTTGAGTGAACGCGAAATAGTCGTAAGTGAAATGCAGGCGGGGCATAGCGCTGCTGGCAATTCGGCCACCGATAATACGGGCGCCCTGATGAGTAGCCACCTCGCAGCTGAGCAGGGCATCCTGCAAGCATTTCCGCTGGTTGCGGGTAATGAGGCCACTTTACTTCAGGATGGTCCGAAGACCTACGAGGCGATGTTCACGGCAATTCGGGCTGCGCGACACACTATAAATCTGGAAACGTACATTTTTGAGGATGGTGAGGTTGGTCAGAAATTTTCTGACCTATTGCTCCAAAAGCAGGCGGAAGGCGTTCATGTTAACGTCATTTATGACAGTGTCGGTTCGCTGAATACGCCGACCGAGTTTTTTCAGCACCTGCGCGACGGCGGCATCCAGGTGCTTGAATTTAATCCGGTCAATCCCCTCGCGCGTCATGCCAGAACCTGGCTGGTAAATAATCGCGATCACCGTAAATTGCTCATTGTTGACGGTCGCATTGCGTTTGTAGGCGGCATCAACATCAGTAATGCCTACTCGCGTGGCTCATTTATACGCAAAACCAAAAAGAAGATGAACAACACGCTGGGCTGGCGCGACACGCATGTGCAACTCAATGGGCCAGTTGTGGCCGAGTTCCAGAAGTTATTCATGGCTACCTGGGACAGCCAGCACGGTGTGACTTTGCCCCAAGCCGATTACTTTCCTGCGCTGAACCAGGCGGGCGATGAAGTGGTACGGGCAATTGGCAGCACCTATGATGCAAACGGCAGCCCGATTTATGTGACGTTGTTAAATGCGATCGTGCATGCTGAACGCTGCATTTACCTGACCAATGCTTATTTTGTGCCTGACCCAAAACTGGTTCAGGAATTGATCGCTGCGGCGCAGCGGGGGGTGGATGTGCGCTTGATCCTGCCAAGCCAGAGTGATTCGTGGGTTGTATTCAATGCTGGACGTTCGCATTACACCACCTTGCTCAAAGGCGGAGTACGCATTTTTGAACGCCGTGGTTCAGTGTTGCACGCCAAAACCGGCTGTATCGATGGCGTGTGGTCGACCGTTGGTTCCACCAATCTGGACTGGCGCAGTTTTTTGCACAATGATGAGATCAACGCAGTTATTCTGGGCGCGCATTTTGGCAAACAGATGGAGGACGCATTCACCAAGGACTTGGCGGCTTCGAATGAAATTACGCTGGCACGCTGGCAGCGCCGTTCACCCATACAGCGGTTAGAAGAGTGGGTGGCGCGGTTGCCCGAATACTGGTTGTAAAGTTAATGCTGAAGGTGGTTTGAAAGCATGAAAAAGGGACTCACATCAGTGTGAGTCCCTTTTAATTTGGTGCGCCCGGCACGATTCGAACGTGCGACCCTTTGGTTCGTAGCCAAATACTCTATCCAGCTGAGCTACGGGCGCTTTGAAGCGGAAAATTATAACACAAATTTTGGCGGAGAGAGAGGGATTCGAACCCTCGGTAAGGCTATAAACCCTACGCTCCCTTAGCAGGGGAGTACCTTCGACCACTCGGCCATCTCTCCTTGCTCGTCTTCACGAACAGCGCGCAAGAATACAACCTAAGTGGTTTTTGGTCAATCTTTATGCGGCTTTTTCGAGGTTGAAGGCTTTGTGCAGGACGCGTACCGCAAGCTCCAGATACTTTTCATCGATCACCACAGAAATCTTGATCTCTGAAGTTGAAATCATCTGGATATTGATGCTGTCGTCTGCCAGGGTTTTGAACATGTTGCTGGCAATGCCAACGTGTGAGCGCATGCCGACACCGACGATGGATACCTTGGCTATTTTGTCGTCACCAGTGACTTCTCGTGCGCCGATTTTGGGCTGCATTTCGCGCAACATCTGCAGGGTGCGGGCATAGTCGTTGCGGTGTACGGTGAAAGTGAAATCGGTGGTGTTATTGGCGCCGACGTTCTGGATGATCATGTCAACGTCGATATTGCTGTCGGCCACCGGGCCGAGAATCTGGTAGGCGATACCAGGGGTGTCGGGTACGCCGAGTACGGTGATTTTGGCTTCATCGCGGTTGAAGGCGATGCCAGAGATGATGGCTTGTTCCATGTTGTCGTCTTCCTCAAAAGTAATGAGCGTGCCTTCGCCTTCATCCTGAAAACTCGACAGGACGCGTAGTTTGACTTTGTATTTGCCAGCGAACTCGACCGAGCGGATTTGCAGCACCTTGGAGCCGAGGCTGGCCATTTCCAGCATCTCCTCAAAAGTGATGGTTTTGAGTCGGCGCGCCTCAGGCACAATGCGCGGGTCGGTAGTATAGACGCCGTCGACATCCGTATAAATCTGACATTCGTCAGCTTTGAGCGCTGCCGCAAGTGCCACGCCGGTGGTATCCGAGCCACCGCGTCCCAGCGTGGTGATGTTGCCGTGTTCGTCGACACCCTGGAATCCCGCCACCACGATCACGTGGCCGCTATCCAGATCGGCGCGCAGATGCTGCTCGTCGATATTCAGGATGCGCGCCTTGTTGAACGCATTGTCGGTGAGGATGCGTACCTGCGAACCCGTGTAGCTCTTGGCTTTCAGCCCCAAATCTTTCAATGCCATTGCCAGCAGGGCAATGGTGACCTGCTCGCCGGTCGAAATCAGCACGTCGAGTTCGCGCGAATCGGGATTGGACTGCACGTCGTGCGCGAGTTTGATGAGGCGGTTGGTTTCGCCACTCATGGCGGACAGCACGACGACGACCTGGTGCCCGAGCATCTTGAATTTGGCGACGCGCTCGGCGACGTGTTTGATGCGCTCGACACTGCCAACGGAAGTGCCGCCGTATTTTTGTACGATGAGAGCCATGGATTGGGTTAAATATTATGGTGAATATACAAGAAGCGGATTCTATCCCAGCGTTAAAAAAATAACGAGATGAGGTATTTTTACTTCAGTGCGGGGGTTAGATGGGGCGTCAGGGTTTGCAGCAATTGAGCAAAGACTTTTGGATTGCCTGCCACAACGTTACCGCTGTCTATATAACCATCGTCGCCGTTAAAGTCGCCAACCAGACCGCCAGCCTCCTGAATCAGCAGGCAGCCTGCGGCGATGTCCCACTTGTTGAGGCCGATTTCCCAGAAGCCATCCAGACGTCCGGCAGCGACGTAAGCCAGATCAAGTGCAGCCGATCCCGGACGGCGCACACCGGCACATTTCGGCAGCATGTCGCGGAACATCGCCATGTAGGCGTCGAGATGGGTGAAATCGCGGTAGGGAAAGCCGGTGCCGATCAGCGCGTCAGCCAGTTTGAGACGCTTGGAGACGCGCAGACGACGGTCATTCAGAAACGCACCCGCACCACGTGAGGCGGTAAACAGGTCATTGCGGGTCGGGTCGTAAATCACCGCCTGGTTCAGTTGGCCTTTGTGCAGCAGGGCGATTGAAACTGAATATTGCGGAAAGCCATGCAGGAAGTTGGTGGTGCCATCGAGCGGGTCGATAATCCACTGGTATTCCGAATCGCCTTGTGCGCCGCTCTCTTCTGCTAAAATCGCATGGCTGGGATAGGCCTCAAGCAGCACGTCAATAATCGCCTGTTCGGCGGCGCGATCGACTTCCGAAACGTAATCATTGTGCGATTTGTGTTTGACCGTTAACGCATCAATATCTTGAGAGGCGCGGGTAATGATGCCGGCGGCGCGCCGGGCGGCTTTAACCGCTGTGGTGAGCATGGGATGCATGGCGATATGTCAATGAGCGTGGAAACAACCGCTATTTTAATGGTAAGCAGGCTTTGAATACACCACTTTTACTGAATAACATCCGGATTGTGCTAAGTCACACCAGCCATCCGGGTAATATCGGTTCTGCCGCGCGGGCGATGAAAACCATGGGGCTGGCTGATTTGCGCCTGATTAATCCACAACGATTTCCTGATCCACAAGCGCATGCCATGGCGGCGGGCGCATCGGATATTCTCGATTCGGCACAGATCAGCGACACGCTGGAGGCGGCGCTGGCGGGTACAGTGCTGGCGGTTGGCTGTACCGCACGACGGCGCGATTTGTCGCATCGTATGGTCAGCGCGCGTGAGGCGGCACCGATGCTGATTGAGCAGGCGCTGCAAACACCGGTCGCGCTGGTGTTCGGCACGGAAATGTCAGGCCTGACCAACGCCGAACTGGATCGTTGCCAGATGCTGGTGCACATTCCGTCCAATCCAGAATTCAGCTCGCTCAATCTGGGCGCTGCGGTGCAGGTGCTGGCGTACGAACTGCGCTGCGCCTTGCCGGAACAGACCATGCCGGTCGAAGCGCAGACGACATTGGCACGCCACGAAGACCTGGAACTGTTTTACGCCGAACTCGAACGCACGCTGTTATTAACCGGCTATCTGAATCCGGCGGCACCGCGCCGACTGATGCCGCGTCTGCGCCGATTGTTTGCGCGCACCATGCTGGAAAAAGAAGAACTGAATATTCTGATGGGGATGCTCAAGGTCATGCGGCAGGGTTATGCGAAAAGTTGACTAAATTAGTATGGTATAACATACTGAAACACGCTCTATTAGAGGCCAGTCGCGCATGTTCAGCAACTTAAAAGAAGATATTTCAGTCGTGTTTGATCGCGATCCTGCGGCGCGCTCGATGTGGGAGGTGCTGACCACTTATCCGGGCATTCATGCCATTCTGATCCACCGTTTATCGGCGCGGCTGTGGCATGCCAATTTCAAATGGTTGGGACGCTTCATTGCGTACTTCGGTCGCTGGTTTACGGGCATAGAAATTCATCCTGGCGCGACCATAGGCCGCCGTGTGTTCATCGATCATGGCATGGGTGTGGTGATCGGCGAAACCGCCGAAATCGGTGACGATTGCACGCTCTACCACGGTGTCACGCTGGGCGGTACGTCGTGGAACAAAGGCAAACGCCACCCCACGCTGGAAAAAGGCGTGGTAGTGGGCGCCGGTGCCAAAATCCTCGGACCATTGACAGTAGGCGAGGGTGCAAAAGTCGGCTCTAATGCTGTGGTGGTGAAAGATGTGCCCGCTGGCGCAACAGCGGTGGGTATACCGGCACGCATACTCGACGAAACGCAGGCGAAGCAGCGTGACCAGGCGGCACATAAACTGGGTTTTTCGGCCTATGCCATCAGTGCCGATATGAACGATCCGATGGTGAAAGCAGTGCATGGACTGATTGACCACAGCGCAGCAACCGATGAGCGCATCGAATGGATCATGCAGGCGCTGCAAAAGCTCGGTTCGGAAGCGCCGGTCGAGGCAAAACCGGGTGAACAATTCGATCCGGCCTACCTCAATAAAATAGTTGACTGAATTAATCGGGTATTGTATTGTCACAAGTGTTGTAATACGAGTGAAAGCACGCATATGCGCTTGACTACCAAAGGACGTTTTGCGGTAACCGCAATGATCGATCTGGCTTTGCACCATGCTGCCGGGCCAGTCACGCTATCTGCGATCAGTGAGCGGCAGAAGATTTCGCTGTCTTATCTTGAGCAGTTGTTTGGCAAATTGCGCCGCAAATCGCTGGTGGAAAGTGTGCGTGGTCCGGGTGGTGGTTATCGTGTCGCACGCGCGCTGGGTGAGATATCAGTGGCACAGATCATTCAGGCAGTAGATGAGCCGATTGATGCCACCCAATGTGGTGGTCTGGAAAATTGTCAGGACGATCACCGTTGCATGACGCATGAATTGTGGTCAAACCTGAACAAGCGCATCCAGGATTATTTGCGTGAGGTCACGCTGGCTAAACTGGTGGATGACCACCTCATCAGCAAGCAGCAGGCGAATGTGGTACATGATCAGCGCATCAAGCGCGATAAGGTTTCGGTTGCTGCGTAACGCACCGTATTGATGTATTAATGGAGTATGTAATGTCGAAAATGCCTATTTATCTGGATTATTCAGCTACCACGCCGGTTGACCCGCGCGTAGCTGAGAAGATGATCCCGTGCCTGACCGAGCAGTTTGGCAATCCGGCCAGTCGTTCGCATGCCTTTGGGTGGGACGCGGAAAAGCTGGTGGAAAATGCCCGCGAGGAAGTCGCCAAGCTGGTCAATGCGGATCCGAAAGAAATTGTCTGGACTTCGGGCGCGACCGAAGCCATCAATCTCGCTATCAAAGGCGCGGCACATTTTTACAAGGCCAAAGGCAAGCATCTGGTGACAGTGCGTACCGAGCACAAGGCAGTGCTCGATACCATGCGCGAACTGGAACGCGAAGGTTACGAAGTGACTTATCTGACGCCTGAGCCGAACGGACTGCTGGATCTGGAAAAATTCAAGGCGGCACTGCGTCCGGATACCGTGCTGGTGTCGATCATGTATGTCAACAATGAAATCGGCGTGATTCAGGATATCCCGGCAATCGGCGAAATCTGTCGCGAAAAAGGCATTATTTTCCATGTTGATTCAGCGCAGGCGACCGGCAAGGTGGTGATTGATCTGGCCAGGCTGAAGGTGGATCTGATGTCGTTTTCAGCGCACAAGACCTATGGCCCGAAAGGCATCGGCGCGTTGTACGTGCGGCGTAAACCGCGTGTTCGCCTGGAGGCGCAAATGCACGGCGGTGGCCACGAGCGCGGCATGCGTTCCGGCACGCTGGCGACGCACCAGATCGT
>DZDB01000058.1 GCA_022736605.1 Sideroxydans lithotrophicus | reverse complement strand
CGCTACCCTTGCGGGCTGCGCGGTCGGCCCCAATTACGTCAAGCCGGACACCGCCACGCCCACGCAATTCAAGGCTTATCCCGGCTGGCTGGTGACTGACGCGCAGACCGCGCCAGTAAACGGCGCGTGGTGGGAAATTTACAACGATGCCCAGCTCAACCAGCTCGAACCGCGTGTCGCCAGCGCCAACCAGAGCCTGCGCGCGTCGTATTACGCCTATCAGCAGGCGCTGGCCTTGACGCAGGCGGCGCAGGCGTCGGCCTTGCCCACGATTGGCGCCACGGCGTCGGCGTCGCGTGCCGCGTCGGGCAGCCCGACAATTAACAGCAACAGCAACAGCAGCTTCAGCGGCCGTATCGACAACAGTTATAGCCTGGGCCTGAACGCCAGCTGGGCGCCGGATTTATGGGGTCGGGTGCGGCGTCAGGTCGAGGCCAGCACGGCAACAGCCGAAGCCAGCGCCGCCGATCTGCAAGCCGCACAACTGAGCCTGCAAGCCACGCTGGCGCAGAATTATTTCCAGATTCGCCAGCTCGACAGCCAGACCGCACTGGCGCGCGATACCGTCAGCGCCTACGAAAAATCGCTGCAACTGACGCAAAACCGCTACGCCGCCGGGGTCGCCAGCCGCGCCGACGTGGCGCAGGCGCAAACCCAGCTCGCCAATGCGCGGGTGCAGTTGAATGCCTTCGGCGTGCAGCGCGCCCAGCTCGAACACGCCATCGCCGTGCTCATCGGCGAACCGGCCAGCAGTTTCACCCTGCCCGCTATGCCCGGCCTGCCGCTGGCGCAAACCGTGCCGAGCGGCCTGCCGTCGCAACTATTACTGCGCCGTCCCGATATCGCCTCGGCCGAGCGCAAGGTCGCCGCTGCCAACGCGCAGATCGGCGTCGCCAAGTCGGCGTATTTTCCGGCGCTGACCTTATCCGCCGCAGGCGGCTACCGCAGCTCGGCGATTGCCGATTTGCTCAGCGCGCCGAATCTGTTCTGGTCAATCGGTCCGTCGCTGGCGCAGGCGCTGTTTGACGGCGGCGCACGCCGCGCCCAAGTGGCGCAAAACGAAGCGGCCTATCAGCAAACCGTGGCGCAATACCGCCAGGCCAGCCTGGTCGCATTCCAGCAGGTGGAAGACCAGCTCGCCGCGCTGTCCATTCTCGCCGGGCAAACCACGCTGCAACAGGACGCCGTGCGCGCCGCCGACGACGCGCTGACGCTCGTCGCCAACCAGTACAAGGCCGGCATCGTGCCGTATCTCAACGTCCTGACCGCGCAAGCCGCCGCCTACAGCGCGCACAACAGCGCCTTGCAAACCGCTGGCCAACAGATGACCGCGAGCGTGGCGCTGATTCAGGCGCTGGGGGGCGGCTGGTAAATTGCGTGTGTTGCGCCATGCTGACGCCACCAGGCCGCTATAGTCTGGACCATTCCAGCCCACAAAAATCAGAACCGGGTAGAACCGCCTACATGTGCAGCGATCTTTTCGAGCGCCGCAGGGATCTTATGGACACATGGGGCGTTACTGTTCTGTTACTGGCAACGTGGTGCGGATGGTTAGCGCGGCTTGATGCGATAAATAATAGCCCAACCAATAATAACGCTTTGCAATACTGCTGAGATGCAATACTATTAACCATGATTCAAACTTTTGCTGACAAGCAGACCGCCGCAATCTTTAATGGCCTTGAGGTTCGGAAGTTGCCCAAGACCATCCAGGCCACTGCCCGAAGAAAGTTGAAACTGATTGATTCGGCGGCAATGCTGGAAAGCCTGCGCGTGCCGCCCGGGAACCGTCTGGAACAGCTCAAGGGCGACCGCGCAGGACAATGGAGCATCCGCATCAATGACCAGTGGCGTATCTGTTTCACATGGCGTGATGGCCATGCGTTCGACGCCGAGATTGTTGATTATCACTGACGAGGTAACAAGATGAATATTGACCGCAAAGACTTAGACAGAATGGACTTTCGAGACGTGACTACCGGGAAGCGGCTCGCACCGGTACATCCTGGGGACGTGCTGATGAATGATTTTATTGAGCCAATGGGTATTACCCGTTACAAGGTTGCCAAGCTGACGAATGTGCAGCAGCGGCGCATCGACGAGATTTGCGCTGGCAATCGCGCAATCACGGCAGATACCGCCTTACGGTTGTCCAAACTATTTGGCATGGATGCGCAAATCTGGATGAATCTCCAGGCTCAGTACGATCTGGAAACTGCAAAATTGGAACTAGGTGAGCGGATCGATAAGGAGGTTTCACCGCTGCAAGTGGCGGCATAAGGGTTTAACCGCCGCCTGACGGTTTCAGGCGAAGCGGCTGGCAAGATGCGGCAACGACCAGGCGTTTAACGAGCGCTATACCGTGCATGGCATGCCAGCGTATCGAGGCTGTGCTGGATTATGCCGCCGTCCACGAAGACAATGACCGCCGCAACCCTGCACGCTGGAAAGGCAATCTTGACAAGGTTCTACCCGCGCCGCGAAAAGTAACGCCACGTGTTCATCACCCCGCCGCACCTTATGCCGATGTACCGCGTGTTATGTGTGTATTGCGTGGCAAAACTTTCCTGTCGGCTTACTGCCTGCGTTTTACCATCCTGACGGCCGCACGCTCAGGCGAAGCACGTGGCGCTGAGTGGTCAGAAATCAACCTTGATGCGAAAGTATGGACAATTCCAGCCAGCCGCATGAAGGCGCAAAAAGAGCACAGCGTGCCGTTGTGCGATGAGGCTGTGCAGATACTGGAAACAATGCAAGCATGGCGGCAGTCTGGCACAGACCGCGTGTTTCCCGGTGCGCGTGGTGGGCTGCTGTGCGATGTGGCGCTAACCAAGACACTGCGCACTGTGTCCGCTGGCATAACGGTTCACGGGTTCAGATCATCATTCCGCGACTGGGCGCTGAGCTAACGTCTATCCCCCGCGCTGTTATGGAGGCTGCGCTTGCTCACAGCAATCAGAACCGGGTGGAAGCTGCCTATGCGACCTATTCGAGCGCCGGATGGCGCTTATGGACGCATGGGAGCGCCACTGTGCTGGCGCTGGCAATGTGGTGCGGATGGTAAGCGCAGCATGATGCGATAGATAATAGATCAACCGCTTGACATGAGACTTATCAGGCTATAATGTATCTACATTGATATACAAATAGAGGTGTGTAATGAGACTACAGGTATCTAAATGGGGCAACAGTTTGGCGGTGCGTTTGCCAGTTGAATGCACTCGCGCTGCTGGCCTCAAAGAGGGGGATAGTGTTGAAGCCAGCATCACCCCGGCTGGTGAAATCACCCTGGCGCCTGAGCGAGCATTTGACAAGGCCGCTTTTTTGACGCGCATTGCCAAGCTGCACGCTTCCATGCCGATGACTGCGCCGGTTGTGGAAACCATGCGGCAAGCGGCACGCTACTGATGATCTACGTCGATACCAGCGTGATCGTCGCGCTGCTGACTGTCGAGCCTACAACGCAGGACGTGACCGCCTGGTATGCCGGGCTGCGCGATACGCCAACCTGCTCCGATTGGCTGCTGACGGAGTTTTTCAGCGCCATATCTATCAAGCTGCGCACCGGCCAGATTAACGAGGCCAATGCAAAGCGGGTGCATAAGGAGTTTGAGTTGCTGACAGAGGGGGGTCTGCGCATTGTCCCGGTCAGCCGCAGTGCATTCGGTCTGGCTGCGGAAATGGTCAGGCAGCACGATCACGGCCTGCGCGCTGGGGATTCTTTGCATCTTGCCGTAGCTCTGGAATTAGAGGCGCGCCATATGGCAACGCTGGACGGGACGCTGGCAGTGAACGCAAAGCGCCATGGTATGGAATTGATCGAGTTTTGAAACACCGTAGCCTATGCGGATCATGGGCAAAGCGGCTGGCAAGATGCGGAAACATCAAACTGCTCAGTTTTATTTGGAAAGACGCTTAATACTGTGCCGGGAGCGATGTAACGTGATCCGGTATTTTGATGGTGGATTTTGGAAAGCGATGTTGCAGGGTAAGGCCGCAGGCAAGAACTTTGCGGATAGAAAATAAAATATATCTTTATTTTCAAGGTGCTATTAGATGTAATTGGCGGAGAGGGCGGGATTCGAACCCGCGTTAGGATATTATCCTAAACACGCTTTCCAGGCGTGCGACTTAAACCGCTCATCCACCTCTCCGGAAATTTTGAGGGGTTATTTTCATAACCCGGGAAAGTCCGCGAGGATACCCGAGCAGTACGGTTACAGCAAGTTGTTTATCGCTTGAACCTGCCCAATTCAGCTAAAAATGGTATCATTTCCGGCTTGATATTTATATTCTCCAAATTGAGGCGTTTGGCATGGCGCATGCGCAACATTCACTGCTGGAGCAACTTTCGACCAACAGTTCACCCTATCACGACCCGCTCACCCGGCTGGATTGGGAGGCGCTGGACATCAATGCCTACTGGTTGCCGCCTGAGGCGATTTCGTTATATGGCACACGCGAGTACGACGAACTGCCGGAAGCAACGCGGATACGCCTGTCACAATATGAATTCATGGGCTTTATCCATGCAGGCATCTGGCTTGAGGCCATCTTTATTGAGCGTCTCGCCAAAAACCTGCGCCATACGCAATCGGCTGCCGAGTTGGCCTATTACCTGCATGAAATACGCGAAGAAGCCGGTCATAGCCTGATGTTTTTGAAACTGATGGAGCGTAGCGGTTTACGTCTGCCCAGTGTCTGGCGCAATCGCCCGCGCATGGCCGATTTCCTGGGTCGTCATGCGCCGATTAACACCACCCTGTTCTGGCTGGCAGTGACGGTCGGCGAAGAAGTGCCTGATAAACTCAATCGGTTTGTCCGGACCCAGGGAGAAACCGTTGTCGACCCGGTGATTCGTCAAATGTGTACCCTGCATGTGATTGACGAAGCGCGTCATATCGCCCATGCGCGCAGCGCACTCGATGCCAGCCTTTTGCGCACCCGCAATTGGCAGAAAAAACTGCTTACGCCCATCGTCAACAGGCTGATACGCCAGTTTGTACAAACTTTCTATTTGCCGACTGTGGACGTTTACGAACTGGCAGGGCTCAATCGCGGTCGAGTATGGCGCGAATTGGCGCGTCATAATCCAGCACGCCAGGCATTTATTCTAAAATGTCTTAATCCAAGTCTGAATCAATTACGGCGGCATGGCTTTGCAGTTAAAGACCCTGTGCTATAAATCAATTTCCGGCTGATCGATTTCAGTCAAAATAAATCAATACTGCGGTGATATTAACTATTCAATACCGCATTGATTGTCTATATAATTCTTTTCAGCATTTATTTATTCATTGAAAAGGATTGCGCCCATGTCTACCTTATCTGATTTGCTGCAGCAGCAACGCGCCATTGAAGCCAAAATTACCGAGCTACGGGAACGTGAGAAGGCAGACGCGTTAGCCAAGATCAAGGCATTGGCAGATGAATTTGCCATCAGTTACGAAGAAGCCAAATCGTGCTTCAGCAGCAATCGTAAATCCGCCACTGGCAAAACCCGCAGCAAACGCGTCAGCTCAGTGTTATATGTCAATCCAGGCAATCCTAAAGAAACCTACAACGGCAATGGCCGTCATCCTGCCTGGCTAAAAGCCATGAGCAAAGCACAGCAGGACGCCTGCAAGCAATCGGTTTAATTTATGCTTGATACGCAGTGCAATGCGCTGCGTATCTACCAAATGCCGATGCCTCCATAACCAGACTTTCGATCTTGAATTCGATTGTATAAAATCTGCCAATTAATATCTGTTTACAGCATTCATTCAAATGAATAAACGAAGCCTGATTCTCTTGACTGCCCGTCAATTGCGAACATCGGCTGACACTTAAGCGACTGACGATTCAATCCGCACTTCCCTGTTGAAAAGCCCCGTCTGGCAACGGATAATGGCGAACTTGTCTCTTTTCCGCACACCATGGATATCCAGAGTTACCTCCTGATCCTGATCGGCACGGTTTTCGTCAACAACATCATCATGGCGAAAATTCTCGGCCTGTGTCCGTTCATGGGCGTGTCGAAAAGCCTGGAAACCGCCATCGGCATGGGTGCCGCGACGACCTTTGTGCTGACCCTCGCGTCCGGCTCCAGCTATCTGATCAATGAATACCTGCTTGGCACCGATCTCGCCTATCTGCGCACGCTGTCATTTATCGTGGTGATTGCCGGGATTGTTGGCTTTACCGAAATGTTTGTGCGCAAGACCAGCCCGGTGCTGTTTCGCGTACTCGGCATTTATCTGCCGCTGATTACCACCAATTGCGCAGTGCTCGGTATTCCGCTGCTGAACGTGCAGGCGCAGCACAACTTCATCCAGTCGCTGTTTTTCGGCTTTGGCGGTGCAGTGGGCTTCTCGATGGTGCTCATACTCTTCGCCGGGCTGCGCGAACGCCTCGAAGGCGCCGATGTGCCAAGCATTTTTCGCGGCACCAGCATCGCCATGATTACCGCCGGACTGATGAGTCTGGCATTCATGGGTTTTGCCGGCATGGTCAAATAAGGTGCTGTCCGCGATTCTCGTCATGGCCGGGCTGGCCATTTTTCTGGGTGCCGCACTGGGCTTTGCCGCAGTGCGGTTCAAGGTTCAGGAAGACCCGATTGTCGAGCAGATCGACGCCATTTTGCCGCAGACGCAGTGCGGCCAGTGCGGCTTTCCCGGCTGCAAGCCTTACGCTACAGCCATCGCCAACGGCGAAGCTGAAATCAACCAGTGCCCGCCCGGCGGCGAAGATGGCATTCACAAACTGGCTGAATTGCTTGGCGTCGAATTCAAGCCGCTCAACGACGAACACGGCGAACCCAAACCCAAGGCCGTCGCAGTTATCGATGAAGCCACCTGCATCGGCTGCACGTTGTGCATACAGGCGTGCCCGGTCGACGCCATCCTCGGCGCAGCCAAGCAAATGCACACTGTAATTGCACAGGAATGCACCGGCTGCGAGTTGTGCATTGCGCCGTGCCCGGTGGATTGCATCAGTATGGACACCATCCAGGAAGCCGTCGCGACATGGAAATGGAAATACCCGGTGGTGCAAATGAAAGTGCGCGCATGAGCCGCACGCTTTACGAATTCAATGGCGGCGTGCATCCGGACGAGCACAAGCAGGTGTCGACCTCACGTGCCATCGGCATCGCCCCGCTACCCAAACAGATTATCGTGCCGCTTAGCCAGCACATCGGTCAGGCTGCCAAGCCGCTGGTCGGTGTTGGCGATCAGGTACTCAAAGGCCAGCGCATCGGCCAGGCCGAAGGCTATGTATCGGTGTCGGTTCACGCGCCGACCTCCGGTACGGTCACGGCCATTGCCGAACACACCGTGGCGCATCCGTCAGGCTTGTCCGACCTGTGTGTCCATATTGCGCCGGACGGCGCCGATCAATGGATCACGCACGCAGCGCTGGATTACCGCAACATGGCGCCCAGTCACCTGCGCAACCTGTTGCGCGACATGGGTATCGCGGGACTCGGCGGCGCGGTATTTCCCAGCTTCATCAAACTCAACCCTGGCGCGGCACAAAAAGTCCCGACGCTGATTCTCAACGGCGGCGAGTGCGAGCCGTGGATCAGTTGCGACGACATGCTGATGCGCGAGCGTGCGGGTGAAATCCTGCAGGGTGCGGCGATCATGCGCTTCATGCTCAACAGCGACGAGGTGCTGGTCGGTGTCGAGGACAACAAGCCGGAAGCGATTGCCGCCCTGCGCGCAGCTGCTGGTGATTGCGGTTTCCCGGTTGAGATCGTTGCTGTGCCGACGATCTATCCCGGCGGCGGTGCCAAGCAGTTAATCAAGGTGCTGACGGATAAAGAGGTGCCGTCTGGTGGCCGCTCGACCGATATCGGCGTTGCCACCTTCAACGTCGGCACAGCCTACGCGCTGCACCGCGCGGTGCATCACGGTGAACCGCTGATTTCACGTATCGTCACCGTCACCGGCAACGTACACCGGCCACAGAATTTCGAAGTGCTGATTGGCACACCGGTGGCTGAACTGGTGCGCCTGGCAGGTGCTGTGAAAGACGACACCAGCGGTTATCTGATGGGCGGGCCGATGATGGGCATTACGCTGGCCAGTACCGATGTGCCAGTGGTCAAAGCCACCAACTGCATCCTCGCGCAGTCGCCCGCGTTGTTTCCGCCGACGCCACCCGCCATGCCGTGCATCCGCTGTACGCGCTGCGCGCAGGCGTGCCCGGCCGATTTGCAGCCGCAAGAGCTGTTCTGGTTCGCCCGCGCAAAAAACTTCGGCAAAACCCAGGAATACAAACTGTTCGACTGCATCGAATGTGGCTGCTGCAGTTATGTGTGTCCGAGCCATATTCCGCTGGTGCAGTATTACCGTTATGCCAAGAGCGAAATCTGGGCCAGGGAAAAAGACAAAAAAGCCGCCGACCACGCGCGTGATCGGCATGAATTCCGCCAGCAGCGTATCGAACGTGAAAAGCAGGAGCGCGCCGAAAAGCTTGCCCAGCGCGTCAGCACCAAGCCCGCAACGGTTGATAGCGACAGTCCGGAAGACGCCGCTGCGACCGCCAAAAAAGCTGCAATTCAAGCGGCTATCGAGCGCGCCAAGGCCAAAAAAGACAGCGTGACGCCGAAAAACATCACCGACCTGCCGCCGGAAAAATTACAGGAAATTGCCGAAATCGAAGCCCGCCGTGCCAAAATCCGCGAAATCGCGCAGCAACCGGTCGACGAATAATCCACCCACCGTCTATGCAAACTTCTCCCTACATTGCCGAGCAAACCAGCGTTTCCATCATCATGCTCAAGGTGCTGGCGGCGCTGGTGCCCGCGATTGCGGCTTACGTCTGGCTATTCGGCCCGGCAATTCTGGTGACGCTGACGCTGGCCAGCATCACCGCACTGGCGCTGGAAGCCGCCGCCGTGCGGCTGCGCGGCTGGCCGATCAAACCGTTTTTGCTGGATGGCAGCGCGCTGGTCACCGCCTGGCTGCTGGCCTTGTCGCTGCCCCCGATTGCGCCGTGGTGGCTGATTGTACTCGGCACATTTTTCGCCATTATCGTCGCCAAACACCTCTACGGCGGGCTGGGCAATAACCTGTTCAACCCGGCCATGGTCGGTTATGCGGTGCTGATTATCTCGTTTCCGGTGCAGATGACGCAGTGGTCGGCGCCGCTGTCGCTGGCCGGGGCGCACCTCGATCTCTGGCAAGCAGCGCAGTACATTTTCACCCATACCCTGCCCGACGGCATCAGCCTCGATGCCATCAGCAGCGCCACGCCGCTGGACACCCTGCGCACCCAGTTGCAACTCGAACACACCGTGCGCGAAATCACCCAGCTGCCGATTTTTGGCAGTATCGGCGGCAGCGGTAGCGAAATCGTCGTGCTGCTGTTTTTGCTTGGTGGCATTTACCTGTGGCTGGCACGCATCATTACCTGGCACATCCCGGTGGCGTTCATGGCCGGGCTATGGCTCACCGGCGGGCTGTTCCATATTACCGACCCGGATCGTTATATTTCGCCCTGGTTTCATCTCGCCACCGGCGGTGTCATGCTCGGGGCGTTCTTCATCGCCACCGACCCGGTCACCGGCGCCACCACGCCCAGGGGCAAACTGATATTTGGCGCCGGCATTGGCGTATTGACCTATTTGATCCGTACCGTCGGCGGCTATCCGGACGGCGTGGCATTCGCCGTATTGCTGATGAACATTGCCGTGCCGCTGATTGATGCCTATACCCAGCCGAAGGTATATGGCCACAAGAAAAAGGACGCTGAAACATGACCAGCGTGCTGCGTGCCGCAACCCGTGCCGCGTTAGTGTTGCTGGGCTTCAGCGTGGTCGGCACGGCGGTGCTGGCGTATACCTACACCGTCACGCGCCCGGCGATCCAGCACAATGAAGACGCCGCACGGCTCAAGCTCATCGCTGAAACGCTGATCCCCGGCAGTTACGATAATAATCCGCTGAATGACGCGTTGACCCTGCCACCACACAAACTGCTCGGCACCGATGCACCCAGCCAGGCATGGCGCGCGCGCAAAGGCGGCCAGCCCGTCGCATTGGTACTGGAAGCCACCGCACCGGACGGCTACAGCGGTAAAATCAACCTGCTGGTAGGGGTCGGTGTCGATGGCCGGATTACCGGCGTGCGCGTCGTCAGCCACAAGGAAACGCCCGGCCTGGGCGATTACATCGACATTGCCAAGAGCAAGTGGATTGAAATTTTCAACGGCAAATCGCTGACCCAGCCGTCCGACACCGGCTGGCAGGTCAAAAAAGACGGCGGGCAGTTTGATTACATGGCGGGTGCCACCATTACGCCGCGCGCGGTGGTCAAGGCGGTCCACCACGCGCTGGAATTCGTTGCCGCCCACCGCGACACGCTGTTCGCCCCCCTGTCAGGAGCCAAATCATGAGCCAGTATCGCGACATTCTGTACAACGGACTGTGGAAACAGAATCCCGGTGTGGTGCAATTGCTCGGCCTGTGCCCGTTGCTCGGCATCAGCAACAGCGTGGTCAACGCGGTGGGTCTGGGACTGGCCACCACGCTGGTGATGACCTTCAGCAACGGGGCGATTTCGGCCATCCGCAATCTGGTGTCGCACGAGATCCGCATCCCGGTATTCATCCTGGTGATCGCCGCGCTGGTGACGGTGATCGACATGGCGATGAATGCCTTTGTACATCCGCTCTATCTGGTGCTGGGTATTTTTGTGCCGCTGATTGTGACCAACTGCATCGTGCTGGCACGCACCGACGCCTTTGCCGCGAAAAATCCGCTGCTGCCATCCATGCTCGACGGCTTCGCCATGGGCATCGGCCTCACGCTGGTGATTACCGCGCTCGGCGCGCTGCGCGAGGTGGTCGGCAAAGGCACGCTGTTCTCCGGCCTGGATCTCGCCTTTGGCCCCGCCGCGCAGGCGTTCGTGATTCACGTGACGCCAACAGACTACAAGGGGTTTTTGCTGGCCATCCTGCCACCCGGCGCGTTTTTTGGCTTGGGTTTGCTAATTGCACTACGCAACTGGTGGGATTTGCGTGCGCAGCGCGCAGCGGCGCATCCGGTCACCATAACCGCACCGCACAGCGCTTGATTCAGCCGCGTTTACGGCAATAACAGTAGACGAATTCCTGCGTTTTTCCGCCCGGCGTGAGGTGCGCTTCGCGCGTGCTCTTCACCAGTTCGAATGGCGCGCCGAATTCGCCATGCAGCGCGCTTGGGCTGTAACGCACTACATCCAGCCCGCTGCATTGCAATGGCCCACCTGGGCCAAAGCTGCCAACGATGATATGCCCACCCGGCTTTACCGCATGGCGCACCTGTGCAACATAGCGCGTGCGGTCTTCCGCCGCAGTGAGGAAATGAAACACGGCGCGGTCATGCCAGACGTCGAACTGGTGATGTGCGAATT
>DZDB01000057.1 GCA_022736605.1 Sideroxydans lithotrophicus | reverse complement strand
GCTGTCGAGCCGTTCGGGCTTGGCAACGCCCCAACCCTGGGCGTAATCCACACCCATTTCGCTCAGGCAGTTGAAAATTTCTGGATTTTCAACGTATTCGGCGATGGTTTTCAAGCCTAATGCATGACCGACATCGTTCATGGATTTGACCATCGCGCGGTCGGCTTTGTCTTTGAGCACGTCGCGTACGAAGGCGCCGTCAATTTTCAGGTAATCCACGTCCAGATTTTTCAGGTAAGCGAAAGACGAGTAACCGCTGCCAAAATCATCCAGTGAAACCCGGCAGCCCAGGGCTTTGACCATGGCGATGAAGGTCTGCGCTGCGGCCAGGTTTTCGATGGCAGCGGTTTCGGTTACTTCGAAAATGATTTTGTCGACCGGAAAATCGGTTTGGCTCAGCGTCCTGGTGAGCGCATCCAGTACATGCGGATTAATCAGTGACAAGCCGGACAAGTTGATGGAAAAGCCGTTCACGCGATTTAATTTGGCCGCGTTTTGTTGGATCCAGGCCAGACTGGTGCGTGCTACCCAGAGGTCAAGATCGGCAGATCGATTCCATTTTTCAGCTGCGCGTACAAAGCCTTGGGGATTGGTGTTGAGCGATGGATCCAGGCCCAGCAGAATTTCATAATGGGGCAGGTGCTCAGTGTCGGCCTGCATGGGCTGGATTTTCTGGCAGCGCAGGTGCAGCAGGTTTTCTGTCAATGCCCGGTCGATCAGTCCGGCCCATTCAAACAGCGCTTCTTCATCCTGGATTTGCGCGTTGTCCTGCTGATATATATGGATGCTGTTGATGCCGTTTGATTTGGCAGCAACGCATGCAGACGCAGCGTTTTTCAACCATGCCGACGCCGTTTCGACCGCGTTGTCGATCTCAGCCAGCCCGGCGTTGACGCCAATTGCGAAGCTTTTGTCTGCGCTGATAATACGATGCTCGGCAATGCGCGTGAGCATGTCGAGTGTAATGGCGTGGGCTTCTTCAATGGGGCGGTCGTTGAACAGGATGACGAACGTGTCTTCTCCGAGTCTTGCAAAGGCGTCGTCAGACCGTAATTCCAGACGCATGCTGGTAATCAGGCGTGAAATTGAGGCATCCGCCTCTGCCTGTTCGCAGCTTTGGTGGAGGGTGTTGAGCTGGTCGAATACCAGCAGGCACAGCACGCCAGTCTGTCCGCCACGCAGCTCGGGAATGAAGCGTTTATTCAGCAGGTTCATCAGGCCTTTGCGGTTGAGCAGGCCGGATTCCGGATCGTGCACCGCTTGCTGATACAGGCGCTCATAGGCGGTGAGCATGATGTTGTGTGCGGAACGCTGCATGAATGGGGTGTTAAGCGTGCCAAGCTTTTGTGCTGCACCGGATTCCAACTGCAGGCTCAGGGTATGGCGCTCCAGCGCTTGCTCAACCGTGGCGGAGCGGTTGATGAACACGAAACGCTGCCGTGCCGGGTTGCACCAGATCAACTGAAAGGGCACCGACTGCTGCTCGATATCAGGCTGAAAATCAAGCCAGTCGCCCACTTGCATGAGGTTCAGCGCCGTGTTGTCCTGTTCGGGTGAATCGGGGCTGGCGGAGGTGTGTGGGTAGTTGCCATAGGCAATATCGTCTGGGTGTTCAAGCGCAGCATTGAGGGTGTGTGCCCAGAAAACCCACTGACTGGTATCGAGTACCACTGTCTTTACCCCACGGTTGACTGCATCGACTAATGCATGTCGTTGAACGGCCGACAGGGGCGCAGCATCTGACAGACCCTGGTGCAAGGCGTCGAGCACATCCAGTGCGCGGGTAAATTCAGCATGGGCATCGCCATGTCGCAGGCACAGCAGTTCAAGATAGCGTTTCCACACCGCTTGTATCAGCGAGATCACCAGCGCTGGCAGGGTGTCATGTTTGCCAATACGTGCCAGCAGCGCGTGATCGACCAGCTCGCGGGCCAGAGTGATTTTTTCCTGTGCTTCGGCGTTAAGCAGCAATTGGTTTGATTTGATCTGGCGCGCTTCTTCCAGCGGAATCAGCAGCTTCTGCAGTACTGCGTTGACCTCATCAAAAATGGCCGGATGGGTTTCAAATTGATCAACAACGCGGTTCGCCAGGCCTTCAAGCAGGTGTAGCAATTCGGGGTCGAACAGTTTGCCGGTATCATCCGCCGCGACGTAATAGCGCTCAAACAGGTTGACGGTTTGGCGCGCCTGATGCGTGTCGGAGCCCAGAAAATGCTCGTCGGTCAAGGCCAGTTTGAGCAAGGGCAATTCGAGTTTCTTGAGCAGTGCTGCAATATCGGACGCGGGTGCCGCGTTGGCCAACGGCTGGCTCAACAGTGCGTCGAACAGTTCGAGCGTCTGGAAATGCTGGTCTTGCTGCATCTCGTGATGGGCAATCTGTGGCGCGACGTCGATGAGCCGTTGCTTGAATGTGGTCTGCGTGTTGCCTGCTGGTGTATCGACAGCCTGTGTGCGCAGTAGCTCCAGTGCCTCAAGGATGTCTTGCAGCATGTCGTTTTGCGTGGCTTCTGTCTGCGCAATATGACGTGTCTGCCCGGTTTGTTCGTCGCGCATTTGGCGCAATGATGACCACAGCTTGCCGGTAGTGCGCAGCATGTCTTGTTCGGCGATTGTATTGGCAACCGGCGTGGGCAAGGGATAGCCTCGCGCATCGGGCTGGTTCAAATGCAGATGATGCATGATGTGATCCAGCTTGTAGGCCAGTTCACTGTTGTTCACGCTGTTGTTTAACAGGGGGTCGGTTGCGGTGTCCGATTTGACCGGGGTTGCCGCTGACCTGGCAGGTGGCTTGACGTGATCAGGCTTGGGCAATGTCTGGATGATGGCCGGATAAAACTGACCCATATGGGTTTTCAGTGCAGTTTCGAATGTTGTATAAATCAGGGCCTTGCTGTGCAGGTTGAAGGGCTGACCGGCGATGGCTTCGCGCAATCGCGAGATCAGTGTAAACGGACAGTAAGGATTGTTCTGCGACGTGCTGTCCTGGCCGGTGAGTTGGCTATAGCGGGTGGTAAAAGTCACGATGTCGGATTTGAAATGCATTTCCAGCGCGGAAATGGACTGAGCCGCGTTGAGCCAGTCTTCAAAATCATCGATTGCGATCAGGCTAAGCTGGTCGGCGTGATCCGCATCGGGCACGTCGAGCCCACCAGCGTGCTCATAATCAGAACGTAAAAAAGCCTGCTCCAGTGCGCGCCGGTGTGTAGTGAGCAGTTGGGGCGCGCTATCGAATACCCAGCGCTCTTCCAGACTCAGCGCACCCGTCGTTGCGGCCTCAAAAGCCGTCGGCAATTGTGTAAAAAAACTATCCAGTACGTTGCGCATGAAGGGCAAAAAATGCGCTTGACACAACGCGCACGTTTTACCGGTATCGACGTCGCTGCTTGCATGTGCACTTTGACTGTCATCAGTCGCCTGGGTGCGGCTGAGTGCCGCATAAGTCACAGGGTGGAACTGAGCCACTTCTATGCCGAGTCCGGCAGGCGCTTCACGTACTACCCGGCCACTGAAACGGTGTATCTCGTTGCCTTGCAGACCGGTGCTGAATTTGATTGTCACCAGTTGATTCAGCAACTTGGGCATGACCGCAGGCGACGAAGCTGCGAGCTGAACCATGACGCCTTGTGGACAGTAATCGACGATGACACAACTGCATGGCGCGAGCTGCAGGCTGCTCAATTGCGCACGCCGCGCGGTGGAAATTCGTTCGAAATGGCGCTTTTCGTGGGTAACGGGCATTGGCTTGGATCAGCTTTGGTGATCGGCTAAGTCTGAATGGGCATTGTTATTATCGGTGACGGTGGCGTTCACTTGACCCTCGGCAAATTGGATGGAAAGCGTATCCCCGAGTTGCAGGTTTTTACTGCTCTGAACAATCTCACCCTGCGCATTGTGCACGATGCTGTAACCGCGCGCCAGCACCGCTTCCGGGCTGAGATGAATGAGGTGGCTGGTGTTGCGCTGTATGGTTTGTTGTGCGGATGACAGGCGCTGGCGCATGGTCCATGCGAGCGTTTGCGTAGTCTGTTCAAGTTGCCGGTTAAGTCGGGAAATCGCAGGTGTGGTGCGCAGCAGTCTTTGCGATTGTGCGGTTGCTTGCCAGTTGCACCGAGCCAGTAGATTGCGCTGTGCGCTTTGCAGGCGCAGCGCCCAATGGCGTAACGCGATTTGCTGCGTATGGAGACGGCTGGCTGGATGGATCAGCCGACGTGTCAGGTAATCGAGTTGCTGGGCATGAACATCGAGCCGATGGCGCAATGTGCGTATCAGCCGGGCGTGCAGAGTGGAGAGGGTGCGCAGTAATGTGGCGTGATTCGGGCTGACCAGCTCAGCTGCCGCCGTCGGCGTCGGCGCACGCACGTCGGCAACAAAATCGGCGATGGTGAAATCGGTTTCATGACCAACGGCACTGACTACCGGCATCGGACTGGCAGTGATCGCGCGTGCCACGCCTTCATCGTTGAACGACCACAAATCTTCGATACTGCCGCCGCCGCGACACACGATCAGCACCTCGCATTCGGCGTGTTGGTACGCGCTGTTGAGCGCCGCGACAATCTGCGTTGCCGCATCCCGCCCTTGCACCTGGGTCGGATATAAAACCACCGGCAAACCTGGCATGCGGCGCTGCAACGTCGTCAGTACATCGCGCAATGCAGCCGCCTGGGGCGAGGTGACGATGCCGACGCGGCGGGGAAATGCGGGCAGGTTGCGCTTCCTGTCGAGGTCGAACAAACCTTCCCGGCCCAATTTCAGCTTGAGCGCCTCGAATGCCTCGAACAAAGTGCCCAAACCGGCACGGCGCAAGGTATCGACTTGCAGTTGAAACTCGCCGCGCGGTTCATACAGGGTCGGCGTGGCACGCACTTCAACCTGCATACCATTGTCGGGTTGCCAGTCGATAAACTGGTTGCGGTTGCGGAACATCACGCAGCGCACCTGCGCATCGCGATCCTTCAGCGAAAAATACCAGTGGCCGGAGCTGGCACGCATCAGGTTGGAAATTTCACCGGCGACCCAAGTCAGCGGCAGGCGTTGCTCAAGCGTCTGACGCACCAGCCGGTTGAGTGCAGCGACGCTGAGTATGGGAGCGGTGTTGGCAGGGCGTGAATCGGGAAAGCTGAACATGATTTTGTCAAGAAGTTCTTCACAGTCACGGCAATTTAACATGCACCGTCACGCTAGGCGCTTGATGCAAAGGGTATTTTTTTAAGTTGTTGTTTTTTATGAAATTAATTTAGATTAAAAAAACACCTACGGATAAAATATCCTTATGAGTGGGTCATTTAGCCCTTTGCCAAACAGCTTACCCACAAAGTTATCCACAGCATTTGTGGGTAACTAAAAAATCCTTGCGTTTTAGTCAGTTAGGCGGCATTTCAAGTTTTCGTCTTGAACAGTGTGCGCCAACTGAACGAATTGGCGGTTCCCTTGCCGAACCGCTCGCACCACGCTAAAGTGGTGGGCGTTTCTATCCTTGGGAGTTCATGCGTGTTAGCGATCATCGAAGCGGCCGGTTGGCCAATCTGGCCCCTGTTGCTGGCGTCTGTTTTCACCGTTGCGATCATTATCGAGCGCTTTATTTCGCTGCGCCAGAAAGAGGTTGCGCCGCGTGGCCTGCTGGAGATGGTGGTGCAGGAATACCGCAAGCAAGGGGTGAATGCCGATATGGTGGCACGCCTGTCGATGGGCTCCCATCTGGCGCGTATTTTTGCAGCGGGATTGCGCAACGTCAAAGCCTCACGCGAAGTCATGAAAGAGTCCATCGAAGAAGCCGGGCGCGCCGCAGCGCATGACCTAGAGCGCTTCCTCACTGCACTCGGCACGATTGCGTCGGTTGCGCCGTTGCTGGGTTTGCTCGGCACGGTGATCGGCATGGTTGAAATCTTCGGCGCGCAAACGCCGTCGGGCGGCAATCCGGCGGTACTGGCACATGGCATTTCGATTGCCCTGTATAACACTGCGTTTGGCCTGATTGTGGCGATCCCCAGCATGATTTTCTACCGCTTTTTCCGCACCCGCGTCGAGGCGTTGGTGGTCGAGATGGAGCAGCAGGCGATCAAGCTGGTCGAGATGGTTCACGGCGAGCGTTCGTAAGGGCTCGTTAATGAATAATTTGGACATACGTTGCCGCGTATTCGGGATGGCTGCAAGGCGCGAAACGCAGCGAATGGTTGTTCCATTCGCAAGTTTTGCAACGCCGCAGACGCCCGAATACGCGACAACCCTTCGGGCTGGGGTCGATTTGAGCGCATCCCGGCGTTGCAATCCCCTTGTTGTGAATGACACAACCGCGCGTCTTGCGCCTTGGCTTGCGCTCAAATCGACCCCAGCGTATGTCCAAATTATTCATTAACGAGCCCTAAGGATTTGAGATGAATTTCCAGCGTGGCCAGCAGCGGGACGAGCCCGAGATTAACCTGATACCAATGATCGATGTGTTGTTGGTGATTCTGATTTTTCTCATGGTCACCACCACGTATGCCAAATTTTCCGAACTGCAGATCAACCTGCCGCAAGCCGCAGGCGAGCAAAGCAAGGACAAACCCGCGCAGGTCAATGTCGCAGTCGATGCGGCAGGCAATTATCAGATCGACGACGTGACGGTGAGTTTTTCCAATATTGCGACGCTGTCCGAGGCGCTGACCAAAGCAGCCAAAGGCAAGCCTGATACGGTGATTACCATCAATGCCGATGCCAAAGCCACGCACCAGTCGGTGATCAACGTGATGGAAGCCGCGCGCGAAGCCGGGCTGGTACGCATCACTTTCGCCACGCAGCAGGGCGAACTCAAATAATCGTAATCCAGTCGCTGACCAGTTCAGCGACTGCACGCTCGTAAGTGACTCAATGACCGCACATCCCGCCTGGAAAGATCCGTTCGGCAGCAATCGGCTTGGCCTGTGGCTGGCCGATCGGCGCGACCGCAAAGCCAAACAGATTGGCCGTGTTGCTGCCCGCTGGGGCTGGCTCAAACCGATGGGCGAGCGCGGCAAGGTGGTGTGGATTGTTGCCGGTGCAGAGCGGGAAAATGTCCGGCTGGCGATCGAACTGCTGCGCGCGATACGCGTTCGGCGGCTGGATATTCGGCTGGTACTGACGTTTGAACATGAGTATCCCGACATGCTGGCGCTGCTCGATGATTGCGACAAGACCGGTTGGGGCTACGCGCCGTGCGACCATCCCAAGGCAGTCGCTCGTGTGCAGGCTCGCTTTGAGCCGTTTGGCGTGATCCTGGTGGGTGCGCGGCCGCGTTACAACTTGCTGGCGGCGTTAAAGCCGCAGGCGCACGTGCTGACGGTGAATCTGATGGAAGTGCTTGGCTTTGATTGCGAGCGTGTTTACGCCGCAGATGAAGCTTTGGCGGCGCAGCACAACATCGCGCCGGTGGTTGATATGCGCGCCATCTTGAGCCAGGCGCAGGTTGATCCCAATTTCAAATCTTTAGTCAATGGCCCCAACCGCCGCCATTTGTGGTGGTTGCATCAGGCAAGTTCGGACGGCGCCCTGGTGGATGCCTGGCGCGCTGCGTTTGCCGATGATGTGTTGTTTGTCAGCGGTGCGCGGCCACGCGGCGCGGTTCAGGCGATCAGTGGCTGGAATCGCGAACCGCCTGCTGCGGGCAGCGTGTTCTGGGTCGATGATGAAAAATGGCTGCCGGGTATCGCGGCAGCGGTGACTGCCACTCACCTGGAGCAATTCAACGCCAGTCTGATGTGGCAAGCCATGGCGGGCGGCGCGGCCATCTCGCGCAGCGCCAGCGTGCGCTTGCCTAAAGCGCAGCTGGCGGAAGCGCTGCCAGTAGCGAATGACTTGATGGCGACCTGGCAACAATACCGCGACAATCCGATTGCCGCACGCAAGCAGGGTGATACGGCACGCCGCCTGTTCTGGCAGGAGCGTCGTCTGGCCGAGCAGGTCAGCGCCGAACTGGTTGAGCGTGTGTTCGAGTGGTAAACCGCTGGATCGAGCAGCAATGGCAGCACAGTACAGCATGGGCTGGATTGCTGATTCCGCTGTCACGGCTGTTTGCTTTGGTTTCCGGGCTGCGTCGCAGACTGTATCGGTCTGGCTGGTGGCAAGCGCAACGCTTGCCGGTGCCGGTGATCGTGGTGGGCAACATCAGCGTTGGCGGCACCGGTAAAACGCCATTCGTGCTCTGGCTGGTGCAGCAATTGCAACAGCATGGCTATCAGCCCGGCATCATCAGCCGGGGTTATGGTGGCACGGCTACGCAGCGACCCCGACCGGTTCTGGCCGACAGCGCCGCGATAGCGGTCGGCGATGAGCCGCTGCTGTTGGCGCGCGACAGCGGTTGCCCGGTATGGGTCGGGCGTGACCGGGCCGCAGCGGGTCGTGCCCTGCTGGCGGCACACCCGGCGGTCAATGTAGTGATTTCCGACGATGGCTTGCAACATTACCGGCTGGCACGTGATATCGAATTCGCGGTGATGGACGGTGTGCGTGGCTTCGGCAATCACCGCCTGCTGCCCGCCGGGCCCTTGCGTGAGCCGGTGTCGCGTTTGTCCAGCGTTGATGCGGTGATCGTCAATCAAGGTGCGACTATCCGACCAGGCGATGTGCCCGCAACGGTGCCGGTCTATTTCATGGCGCTGCAAGCGCAGCAGTTCGTGAATCTGGCCGATCCGACACGCCGCGCAATTGCGGCGGATTTCATCGGAAAAACCGTTCACGCCGTTGCCGGCATCGGCCACCCGCAGCGCTTTTTTGACCAACTAACCACGTTAGACATCCAGGCCGAAACCCACGCATTCCCTGACCACTACGCCTACGCCGCGCACGAGCTGGCATGGTCTGAGCCGATACTGATGACCGCCAAAGATGCGGTAAAATGTAGCGCATTCGCCACCACCAATATGTGGATGCTGCCGGTGCAGGCTGTGCTGCATCCGAACCCCATCGAGCTGGTGCTCGCCAAATTAGGAAATCGCCATGGATAGCAAATTGCTGGATATTCTCGTCTGCCCCTTATGCAAGGGGCCGCTGCTGTATAAAAAATCGGCGCAGGAATTGATCTGCAAGGCCGACCGTCTGGCGTTTCCAATTCGTGACGACATCCCGGTGATGCTTGAAGAAGAAGCGCGTCGCCTGGCAGAAACCGAAGAAGTCTGATGCTGGATTTTATCGCCATCGTGCCGGCGCGCTATGCGTCGACACGCCTGCCTGCGAAACCACTGGCGGATATTGGGGGCAAGCCAATGGTGGTGCGCGTGGCTGAGCGCGCGCAGGCCAGTGGGGCATCGGCGGTGTGGGTGGCGGCCGACGATGCGCGCATTACTGAGGCAGCCGAAGCGCATGGTTTTAACGCCATGCTGACGTCGCCTGAACATGCCTCCGGTACCGACCGGCTGGCTGAGGTGGTGAGTAATCTGGCGCTCGACGACGATGCGATTGTGGTCAACGTACAAGGCGACGAGCCGCTGATTGACCCGGCGCTGATCCACGCCGTCGCGCGTGAACTGCAGCTGCACCCGGAGGCGGTGATGGCGACTGCCTGCCATGCGATCCATGATTACGCCAGCATGACCAATCCCAATATCGTCAAAGTAGTGCTGGATCAAACCGGTAATGCGCTGTATTTCAGCCGCGCCTCTATCCCGTGGCCGCGCGATGCGTTTGCCGCTGGACAAAGCCTGCCGGAAGGCTTGCCGGTGTTTCGCCACATCGGTCTGTATGCGTACCGCGCGGGATTTCTCAAGACTTACGCCAGCCTGAGCGTCGCGCCGATAGAACGGTTTGAATCACTGGAGCAGCTGCGTGTGCTCTGGCATGGCTACAAAATCAGCGTGGCGATCAGCGAGCACCCGGCGGCACCTGGTGTTGATACCGCAGAAGACCTTGAAAAGGTACGCCAGTTGTGGGTTTGAAACTGGCTTTATCGCAGAATAAATAAATTTGACTGTTCAGCGCGCGACGATTCTTCATACTCTCTGCGGTTAAGATCGCGTGCTGATAATAAAGGAGTGTAGAAGATGAGACTGATACTGTTGGGTGGCCCCGGCGCGGGCAAGGGAACGCAAGCCAATTACATCAAGGAACGCTATGGCATTCCGCAGATTTCCACCGGTGACATGCTGCGTGCCGCCATCTCGGCAGGCACCGAAATGGGCAAGGCCGCCAAGGCGGTAATGGACGCCGGGCAACTGGTGTCCGACGACATCATCATCGGGTTGGTGAAGGATCGCATCCAGCAGCCGGACTGCACCAAGGGCTTCCTGTTCGATGGTTTCCCGCGCACCATTCCGCAAGCCGAGGCTATGAAAGCCGCCGGGGTGGCGATTGATTATGTGGTCGAAATCGACGTGCCGGATGCGGAAATCATCAAGCGCATGTCGGGTCGTCGCGTGCACCTGGCATCGGGGCGCACCTATCACGTGGTGTTCAATCCGCCGCGTATCGAAGGCAAGGACGACCTTACCGATGAAGCGCTGATTCAGCGTGATGACGACAACGAAGAAACCGTAAAAAAGCGTCTCGATGTATACCACGCACAAACCGAACCACTGGTGGCGTATTACTCCAAATGGGCCAGTACCGGCGAAGGTGACGGCCCGCATTATGTCAAGGTCAGTGGTACCGGCAAAGTGGATGATATCCGCGATGCGATTTTCAAGGCGCTGGGCTAAATGGCATTGGGCGTGACGGATTTCACCGACACTGAGCTGGCAATTGTCAGCAGCGCAGTGCGGGAGCGCTACGGTCACGACGTGCCGGTAGAGGTGGCGGATACCGAGCTGCGCATGTATCCGGAGGATCGTGAACTGACTGCTTGTCCGTGCTTGTTCTGGAAAGCGCGGGATTGCAGTTTTGTGATTGCGAAAACCGGCGAAGGGCGCTTTCGCAGCATGTTCTTTTATCGTGTACACCAGATGTTTGGCACCGGGCGCGAGGAATACGACGATCTCGGTGATTGTGTACTGGTGCTGCTCAGAGTGCAGGCCGATCACGAAAAAGACCGGGCCGGCGTGTCATCAGGAAAAACCGGCCAGGACATCACTTAAAACCCAACGCCAGTCGGCCAGACTGGCGTTTTTTTATATCTGGATGGAGAGAAGATAAATGGCGAAAAAAAATGCCTTCTACGCGCAGTCGGGTGGTGTAACCGCAGTCATCAATGCCTCGGCCAGCGGCGTGATTGAAGCCGCACGCAAGCACAGCGATAAAATCGGCAAAGTGTATGCCGGGCGCAACGGCATCATCGGCGCGTTGACTGAGGATTTGATCGATACCAGCAAGGAATCCGCCGAGGCCATTGCGGCACTGCGCAGCACGCCATCGGGTGCGTTCGGCTCGTGCCGCTTCAAGCTCAAGAGTCTGGAAGCCAATAAACGCGAATATGCGCGCCTGATCGAAGTGTTCAAGGCGCACAACATCGGCTACTTCTTTTATAACGGCGGTGGTGACTCGGCGGATACCTGCTACAA
>DZDB01000056.1 GCA_022736605.1 Sideroxydans lithotrophicus | reverse complement strand
TGACCTCTTGCATGCCATGCAAGCGCTCTCCCAGCTGAGCTATACCCCCGAAAGACGCGCATTATATGGGTCACAGCAGACCTTGTAAACACTTGAAACGAACAATTTTCAGGCAGACAACAACTTGCCAGGATTCAACAAGCCCTGCGGATCAAACTGCGCCTTGATTACACGTAACAAATCCATCGTCTGGGCATCGACTTCCAGATGCATGTAATCGCGTTTTTCGGTACCAATACCGTGTTCACCCGAAAGCGTGCCACCCAGCGCCAGCACTTTGGCAAACAGTGACTGCAAGCTGGCGCGAGCATGTTCCAGTTGCCGGCTATTCGCTGGATCCACCATGAAATTGACGTGCAAATTGCCATTACCCGCGTGACCGAAGCTGACGACGGGCAAGCCCGTATCCAGCGCCAGCGTGTCGATGTGTGCGACCAGCTCGGCCAGGCGCGACACCGGCACCACCACGTCTTCGTTGATCTTCAACGGCGCGATGCGCTTCACCGCATGTGACAAGGCCTTGCGTGCTTGCCACAGCGCAGCCACCTCGCTGGCGTTGGCAGCTTCCAGCAATTGCAGCATGCCGTCACCGCGCAAGGCTGCACTCAGTGCTGCAATCTGGCGCGGCAAATCGGTCGTCACACCATCGGCTTCGACCATCAACAGCGCCTGTGTACCGTGCGGCAAATCAGTCGCCGCCCCTGCGGCCTGTATCGCGGCAATCGAGCGTTGATCCATGAATTCCAGCGCACACGGAATGACCGCTTGCTGCATGACACGCGCCACTGCCTGGCACGCCGCCACGTTGCTGGCGTAGCACACGCGCAGGGTAGCGCGCGCCTCGGGGGCTGGCATCAGCCTTACCGTGGCTTCGGTAATCAACGCCAGCGTGCCTTCCGAGCCGACCAGCAAACGCGTCAAGTCGTAGCCGGTCACACCCTTGGTGGTACGACAGCCAGTGCGGATTTCGGCCCCTGCGCCTGTCACCGCACGCAGACCGAGCACGTAGTCCCGCGTCACGCCGTATTTCACCGCACGCGGGCCGGCGGCATTCATCGCGAGGTTGCCGCCGATACGGCAATACGGCGCGCTGCCGGGGTCGGGCGGGTAAAACAGGCCATGCTGGCGCGCCAGCTGGTCAATGTCGGCCGTCACCACGCCCGGCTCGACCACCATGTAACGATCTGCCGGATTGAATTCGATGATTCGACGCATGCATTCAAAGCTCACCACCACGCTGCCCGTCACCGGCAATGCACCGCCAACATTGCCCGAACCGCCAGCGCGCGGCACCAGTGCAATATGGTGTGCCAGCGCCACTTTCACCAGCGCCACAACGTGCGCGTGGCTGGCCGGGAACAGAACCGCGTCGGGTCGACAAGCCTTGGCAGTTTCGTCGTGGCTGTAGAGCGTCAGGGTGTCGGGATCGGTAAACACCCGATCCGCGCCGAGTGCGGTGACAAAATCCGCCTGCGCAGCGGCCAGCAATGCCGTACTCAATTTTCACTCTCCGCCGATTCCGCCAGCCAGGCATCCTTCAGCATGGCGTCGGAATCGGGGTAGCGCGCATACGCCTGCTGCACCAGCGCTTCGTAATCAAAGCGCGAAAATGGCAACGCGGTCTGTTCCTCAAGCGTGTGGCGCATGGCCTGGGTCATCGACGGCCCCATGCCCACCACGCGCTTGGCGCGCACGATGCCGTTACTGGCATCCACCAGCGTGAGTTGTACGCGGGCACGGTCGCCGGGCGGGTTGGTCGGCACCACGACCTCGCTCAGTAGATGCACGTTGTACGCCACGTCCGACCACTCACAGACGTCAACAATGCGAAACAGCAAAAACAGCACTGGCTGCTGCACATACAGCGCAAACTCGACCGGCTGGCTGCGAAAGCCCGCCATTTCCTCAGCGGTGGGCGCGCGCCAGAACAGCACCAGATCGTGTACGCCGTCGTGATACGAATACTGCGTGGCTTCGCTGTATTCCGTGTGATCGGGCGAGTACACCTCGCCAATCTGCCGCGTACTCATGCCGTCTCCGGTGGCAGCGTCGCCATCAGCTCCGCCACCATTTCCGGCTCCAGATCAAAACCCGCCTCCAGGCCAGGGTTGATCGCAATGCCTGCTGGCGCGCCCATCTTGCGCAGCACCCAGCTGAATTCCGTCAGCAAACCGCCGCCATAACCCGGAAAATCCTGCACAAAATCCTTGGCGCGCTCCGGACTGGTAAACAGCACCAGCACCTGTGTACCAGCCTCATCTTTCAGCACCAGCGGTTGCGCCCGCGTACTGCGCTGAAACCCCTTGATCTGTTCCGCCTCATCTTCTACCGGCATGAACACCTGCGCATCCAGCAGATAGCGCATAAAATCATCGCCGGAAACACTGCCGTCGAGGGCGCATAACAGTTGCGTTTCCAGTTCATTTTTTGCAGCAAAGATGTCTTGATTCATCACACTGGCTCTCAAATTGGCTAAAGTGAGTTTAGCGCAATTCATTCCCGTTGACCTATGCAGATAGTTTGGCTGGCGCAAACCGCAGAATGTTCTTAAAATAGCGGTTTTGTTGATTATCCAAGAGGAACACAGGCATGTCCGGACACTTCCCCTTCAGCGGCAATACCAACCGCGTCAGCGTCTTCGGTTTTTACGAGCGTTATAACCTCAATCCTGCGATGCAGGAAAAATATTACAAGTGGTGGTATGACTGGGCAAAAAGCATGGTCATGAATGACGCCGATCTGAAGGCCGTCAAAGGTGTGGAATTCAGCCACTACCCGTTCGGGCACCATTCGGCCGTCGATTTTCACCTGCGCCAGGGCGCATGGAGCACTGCGCTGGTTGATCTGGGCGGCTTCATCAAAGGCACGCTGATGAGCAAGCTCAACGACGAGCAACTGCACAAGCTCGACGACGACCATCACCATATGCTGCACGCGCTGGAAACCGAAGCCAAGAACACGCCGCGCCCTTCGGTGCCAGAAATCGGCTGGTTCCGTCACACCTGATGCATCCCGGCAGCGTCACATGAACGCCGCCAAACGCCGCGAAATCTTCCGCCGTTTCGCGGCCGCCAATCCCCACCCCACCACCGAACTGGAATACGCCAGCGTATTTGAACTGCTGGTGGCGGTGGTATTGTCGGCGCAAGCCACGGATAAAAGCGTCAACCTCGCCACCCGCGAGCTGTACAAACACGCCAATACCCCGCAAGCGATATATGACCTGACGCAAGCCGGGCTGGAACCCTACATCCAGCGCATTGGCCTGTACAAGAGCAAAGCCAAGCACCTGATTGCCACCTGCGAGACACTGCTGACGCAGCATGGCGGCGAAGTGCCGCGTGCCCGCGACGCACTGGAACAGCTCCCCGGTGTCGGGCGTAAAACGGCCAATGTCATTCTCAACACCGCATTCGGCGAGCCGGTGATGGCAGTCGATACGCACATCTTTCGCGTCGCCAACCGTATCCCGCTGGCAGCGGGCAAAACCGTGCTGGAGGTTGAACGCAAACTGATGAAAAATATCCCGCGTGATTACCTGCTCGACGCCCACCACTGGCTGATTTTGCACGGACGCTATACCTGTATGGCACGCAAGCCGGATTGCCCGCATTGCCTGATTGCCGATCTATGCGAATACCCGCAGAAAACGGCAGGCTGATGTGAGCGTTGCAACGGGATTGTCGATTGGCGCGCTGGCCACGCCTGAGCTGGCTGCATCCGCGGTCGCACAGGCGATGCAGCGCGCCGGGATCAGTCACGCCAACAGCGTGCTGCTGTTCCTGTCCAGCGACTTCGCCCACGATCCACAACCCGCCCTGCTCGCTGCCTCGCGTCAAAGCCAGTGCATGCAGGTAGTCGGCTGCAGCGCCGCCGGGATTTTTACCGAACACGACTGGGTGCTGGATTCACCCGCCGCCGTCGCAATGGTATTCGGCGGCAAATTGAGTCTGGGCGCCGCGCACGATTGCGCTACCGACGACTTGATACTGGCGCTGACCGCACCCAATGCCATCGATACCAACTGGATCGCCGCACCCGGCGAACGCTTCGGTGTGGTGTCCGGCGACGCTACCGGGCACGGCCCCTACAAGGTGTGGAGCAGTGGCAAAGTTAACCCGAGCGGCCGCTGCGAAATGCTGATACATGGCGCACACGGCGTGATGGGCGCATCGCAGGGCATCCGCGCACTCACCGCACCCACTGTCATCAGCGGCGTCAACGGCTTTGATTTACTCAGTATCGGCCGCCAGTCAGCGTTAAATCTGCTGGCGCGTGAACTGCCGCTGGAAGTACGTGAGCTGGATCGGATTCCACTGCATCTGATTATGGCAGCCGTGACCTTCGGTGAACCGTCCACCGCGTTTTTTGAAGGCCGTTACCGGCTGGTACAGGTGATTTCAACCAACCCCGACGACCGTTCGGTCACGCTCTCCGCGCGACTGGAAGCAGGCGAACACATGTTCTGGGCGTTGCGTCAGCCGCTCGCCGCCGAGCGCAACATGCGCGTCACGCTCGACCGCACCGAACAACTGCTGGCCGCCACCCCGCAATTCGGCATGCTGTTCTCGTCCATGGGACGCGGCCCGTCGTTCTACAATGGCATCGACCGTGATCTTGATCTGGTCACCCAGCGTTATCCTGGCATGCCGCTGATCGGCTGCTATGGCAACGGCGAAATTGCCTGGCTCAACAGCGCCAACCAGTTACTGCAATACGCCAGCGTATTAGGACTGTTTACCGAAAATGTATAACCCGAGCCGACAGGACGCGCGCCAGTTTTTCTTCACTGCCTGGCGCAAATACCGCACCCAGCAACCGCTCGAAGGCCTGGAAGCCACGGTGCTGGAAACGCTGCTGGCGCATCCCGAATACCATGCCTTGCTCGACCAGCCAGCGCGTTATCAGGAACGTGATTATCCGCCCGAATTCGGCGAAACCAACCCGTTTCTGCACCTGTCCATGCACCTCGCCATCGCCGAGCAGCTATCCATTGACCAGCCCGCCGGTATCCGCGCGCATTATCAGGCGTTGCTGGCAAAAACCGGCGACGCGATGGACGCGCAGCACGAAATGATGGATTGTCTGGCGGAGATGATCTGGCAGTCACAACGCCAGCAAACGGCGTACGATCTGGCCGTGTATTTTGCGTGTCTGGAAAAAAAATCAGGCTGGCAGTCCACGCCCGGCTAAACCTAACCGGGACTCAGCGCCGCACCACCACCGGCCAGTTGTCCAGCTCGTTGGTCTTGTTGCCGCTGGCTGGGTAATGCGTCGTCATCAAAGCAGCGATCTGTGCCACACCTTCCAGCGCCGCAGCTTCGAACTCACCCTGGCGCAACCGGTCTTCCATGCGCTGGCAAACCGCCTCCCAGCCCGCCGCACCGATTTTGGCATGCACGCCCCGGTCGGCGACGATTTCCACTTGACGGTCGGCCAGTAGCAGATAAACCAGCACGCCGTTATTGGCTGCGGTATCCCACACGTGCAGGTGGGCGAATACCTCGATGGCGCGGACATGCGCAGTGGTGCCACGCCATAACTGCGGCGTGTCGAGCGCGCCTTCGATGGCAAACCGAATTTCGCCGTCATGGCGCTGTTCGGCGGCATGAATCGCCGACTCAATGGCGCGTAGCGTCGGCGTCGGGAACGCCGTGCGCACACGCCAGGACGGATAGAGCAAATGGCTTAAATAGCGTTTCAGATTCATCTCACCACCGCGCCGACGCGCCACCGCCACCAAATCCGCCACCCCCGCCTCCATAACCACCCGAGCCACCGCCTAATCCGCCACCGCCACCGCCAAACCCGCCGCTACCGAAATTGATCCCGGACAACACGGCAAGAAACACCACCACTGCCGCAATCAACGCGGTAAATATCGAACCCAGCACCAGCCAGGCAATGCCGCCGACCACTACCGAGGCAATACCGGCGCCCGGCAATTGCCCAAAAATTGAACGCAGGAACTGGCCAATGAAAATCGCGCCCGCACCGAGGATGAACAGCATACCCATCGGGTCGCCAGACTGGTCTGATTCACGCGGCTTGGGCGGCGGCAGTTTTTCACCGTCGACCAGCTTGATGAGTTGATCGATACCGGCCTGAATGCCCCCGGCAAAATCGCCTTTTTGCAGATACGGGGTAATGGTTTCGGCAATCACGCGTTTGGCAATCGCATCGGGAATCGGCCCTTCCAGACCATAGCCCACTTCAATCCGCATGGCCCGGTCGTCCTTCGCTATCAGCAGCAGCACGCCGTCATCGATCCCCTTACGACCCAGTTTCCACGCGTCGGTGACACGAATCGAATACTGCTCGATCGCTTCCGGCTGGGTCGTGGGCACGATCAACACGGCAATCTGGCTGCCCTTGCGGGTCTGGAACTGCACAAGCTGCGTATCCAGCGCACTGATTTGCGCTGGCGTCAGCGTGCCGGTCAGATCGGTAACCGGCGCCTTGAGCGGCGGCACGGCGACCAGGCCGACGTCCTGCGCCAGCGCAAAACCGGCGCAGCACCACAGCAGCAGCGCTACCAGCCAGCGTTGCATTTATTGCGCCGGTGCCGGGGTGGGCTGACCGCCGAAATCAACCTTCGGTGCCTTGGAAATTTCTTTCTCGTTGTCCACCGTGAAGCTGGCCTTGGTCTTGTAGCCCATCACCATCGCTGTCAGGTTGCTGGGAAACTGGCGTACCGTGCCGTTGTAGTCTTGTACCGAGTCGATGAAGCGTTTGCGCGCCACAGTAATGCGGTTCTCGGTGCCTTCCAGTTGCGCCTGCAAATCACGGAACACGCCGTCAGCCTTGAGCTGCGGGTAGTTCTCGGCAACCAGCATCAGACGCGACAGCGCGCCGCTCATGTCACGCTGTGCCGCCTGAAATTTGGCAAAGGCTTCCGGGTCGTTGACCAATTCCGGCGTTGCCTGAATTTTGCCGACGCTGGCGCGTGCTTCGGCGACCTGGATGAACACGTCTTTTTCATGCGACGCATAGCCTTTGACCACATTCACCAGGTTGGGTACCAGATCGGCGCGGCGCTGATATTGGTTGAGCACTTCAGCCCAGCTCGCCTTGACCTGTTCATCCTGGGTCTGGAATTTGTTGTAGCCACAGCCGCTCAGGCTCAGCGCGGTCAAAATCAGCAATACGGAAGTCAGCCAGTTACGCATTCGGTCTCTCCTTGGGATTATTTTGCAGCGTGGTTAGCGCCAGGCACAGGTCTTGCCATGCCAGCGCCTTGGATGATACAGCTTTCAATAAGTCATCCGGATGAAAACTTGCGATCAGCGGCGTGCCCATGCAGTCATGCACCCGCCCGCGCAGGGTGTCGAGTGGCGCTTCGGTCACCAGCAGCCGCTGCGCTGCTGGCTGCCCCAGCGCCAGCATCACGCCTGGCTGCAACAAAGCAAGTTGGCGCGCCATGACAGCGCGTGCAAGCGGCGTATCGATGTTGGGTATGGGCAGCATAAACACCCGTTTATCGCGCTGCAATTGCAACGCCGCGAGCATCGCGTCGAACAGCCGCGCCGCCTCGCTGTCATCGGCGATGGCAACGCCGGCAATTACCCAATCCGCGCGCAGATCGCCCTCACCGGCCATCCCGGGATAAGCCGCGCGCAACGTATCCCAGTCCATGCTGGCAATCGCCGCGCCGGCATCGGCGTCATCAACACCCGCGCCGGGACGGCGCAACCGCCATAGCGGCGCCAGTTCAAGTTCTTGCAATACCGCATCACGCATGGTTCAACTCCTTGCGCATGATGACGGCGTCCTCGCGGCCATACTGGCTCGGGTAATAACCCTTGCGCACCGCGATGTAGTCGAAGCCGAGCGAGTGATACAAGCGCCGCGCTGCGGTATTGGTCGGCCGCACTTCAAGGAACATCGCCTCAGCGCGATAGTCGTGCGCCACAGCCAGCAAATGCTGCATAAAAGCGCGCCCTTTGCCCTGCCCCTGCCAGTCGGGCGCCACGGTAATATTCAACAGATGCGCCTCCTGCACGGCCAGCAGCATCACCGCGTAACCCACAATAAACTCGTCGTGCTGATACACCCAGCAGCTATAGCCGGACTCGATGGAATCGCGAAAATTGCCATGCGTCCAGGGGAAGGGATACGCCGCATAGTCAATCGCCGCCACCACGTCGAGGTCATCCTCGTGCATCGGGCGAAAATACGGCTCGGATTTAAACAGGGCACTCATCGTTCGCAGGTCTTTTGCGCCACTTTGTCGCGCACATAAAGCGGCGCGGCCAGCTCGGCAATCATGCCTTCACCCGCAGCAAAGTGCGGTGCGGCCAGCGCGGCGATTTCACGCGCATGCGGAAACAGTTCCGGGCAGGCGCGATCAATTGCCGCACCGTAGTGCGCCGCCAGCACCTCGGCATACACCCTGAAACCACTGCCACTGCCGCACCAGCCCTTGCCCGACACCTGCGGCACCTGTTCTGGCGCAGATAACAACGGCGCGCTGACTTCCTGCCAGCCACCTTCAAGGCGCTCATAGACGGCGTGATATACCTCGCCCATGCGCGCATCCAGGCAGGCGATCACGCGCGGCGCGGCGCTCGCCTCGGCCAGCGCCAGCAGACTGCCCACGCCATACACCGGCACATCGGCGCCCAGCGCCAGCCCCTGCGCCACCGCGCAGGCAATGCGCAGCCCGGTGAACGAACCCGGCCCGGCGCCAAACGCAATGCCATCGAGCTGCTGCAACGCAATGTCGGCTTCGGCCAGCAAGTCCTGACACATCGGCAGCAATAATTGTGAATGGGTTTGCCCGGCGTGAACCTCGCGCAGCGCGACCGCACCGTCAATCAACAGCGCGGCGGTGCAATATTCGGTGGAGGTATCGAAGGCGAGAATTTTCATGCGGCAATTATACCGAGCCTCAGGACTACAAGGGCACATAGACCTCAAACAGTATGCGCTGCCACGGGTTACGCGTCTTGACCAGCCGTGTGATACGAGCCTCGAGCACCGTGCCACGATCCAGCAGCCGCGCCACCGCCTCGTTATCACGGCGCGGCACATAGCCCAGCATCGTGCCGTGCCACAACACCTTGACCGCACGCGGGTCATACGCGTTATCCGGCTCGCGCACCAGCGTCAGCGCATCACCCTCCCGCAGCTCATCCCATACCTGCTTCGCTGAGTGATACTGAAACCCCGCCAGCGGCGACGCCTGCAACAGGATGCGTTCCGACACCTGCACCGCCTGCGCCGGCAAGGCCAACGCCAGCATCAGCGCGCCAAAACACACACAATATTTGATCGACATGCCCGCTATAATGCGCAAATCCATGTGTACTGTCATCAGGAGAGCCCCTTGCAACGCCGCGACTTCTTCAAGCTGGCCGCCGCCAGCGCCACCCTGCCCCTGCTGTCGTCACCGTTGAGCCAAGCCGCACCGGTACAAACCTGGCGGAGTTTTCGCCTGACCTACCAGGTCAAGCTGCCGACCAACAACACCCTCGCCAACCTGTGGTTGCCGCTGCCGATGACCGCCACCGACGGCTGGCAGCAGGCCGAAAAAGTACTGGTCAATGGCCGCGCCAGTACGCAGGGTGAAATCGACGACAGCCAGGCTGGTGCCGATTACTACCGTGCCAGCTGGCAAGATACTGCACCGCGCCAGATCGGCATATCCTGTCTGGCGCGTACCGTTGACCGTGGCACCGGCGTCAACGCCCTGCCCAACGGCGTGCATGGCAAACTGCCCAAATCCGTACACGCATTCCTCAGCCCCACGCAACACATTCCGGTAGACGGCATCGTGCTCGATACCGCCCGTCAAGCTACCCGTGGCGCGCACACCCCGCTGGAACAAGCCCGTGCCATCTACGATTGGGTGGTGGTTAACAGCTTCCGCGACCCGGCCACCCAGGGCTGTGGCCTGGGCGACATCAAAACCATGCTGGAAACCGGCAACCTCGGCGGCAAATGCGCCGACATCAATTCCCTGTTCGTCGGTCTGGCACGCGCCAGCGGCATCCCCGCGCGCGAAGTATTCGGCATCCGCGTGGGCGAATCAAAACAGTTCAAAAGCCTCGGCAAAACCGGCGACGTCACGCGCGCCCAGCATTGCCGCGCCGAATTTTATCTGGTGGGCTACGGCTGGGTACCCGTCGATCCAGCCGACGTGCGTAAAGCTATCCTGGAAGAAAAACTGCCGCTCACCGATCCCAAAATCGTCGCATTGCGCGACAAACTGTTTGGCTACTGGGAAATGAACTGGCTGGCGCTCAACCACGCCCGCGATTTTTCGCTCAAGCCACACGCCGCCCACAACCCGATCAATTTCCTCATGTACCCCTACGCCGAACTGGATGGTGTCGCGCGCGAACAACTCATGCCGGATCAGTTTATCTATCGAATTACGGCGGAAGAAGTCAACGTATAGGTGATCCCTATACAGCAGCGAAAATTACCTCATTTCACAGCAGTATGGTCCAGCGTACTGGACGCCCCCACCCAAAAATTGTTTCGACCTGCGCCACGCCAGCTGGCCGGACGATGCACCGCTCAGGGTGCTCATCCGCCAAATCTGGCGTTTCAATTCGCCCACCTCATCAACGATAAACCTCGCGGCGATTGCCAACCTGCAAAACCAAAACCACCAGCGCACCGTCACGCAATTCACAACTTGCCCGATAATCGCCCACCCGATAACGCCATAGCCCACCCAACGTACCGACCAATGCTTTACCTGTGCCGCGCGGATCGCTCAGGGGCGCAACACGTTCGTCCAGATAATCAACGATCTGCCGTGCAACCTGCTTATCGAACTTGCGTAGCCGCTTTCTCGCCGTTTCGGTGTACTCAATCGTCCAGGCCAAGGTCTTTTCTCACTTGCTGGGTGGAATAGACTTTTTCCTCGCCCTTGCGAACGCGTTCCAGCACGTCGGCGGCCAGATAATAATCTTCCATCTCCTCAATCCCGCGCTCGATCAACTCGCGCAAATAAAAAGCCTTGGTACGCCCAGTCTGCGCCGCAAGAAAATCCAGCCTTTGTTCGGTTTCGGCTGCAAGCCGTATAGAAGTTGCCATGTCACACCTCCATTTGAATACATGAATTCACTGTATCACACGCCTGCGAGAAGCGTAAAGATAACCATCAGCTGGCAGGTTGTCAGCAAGGTATATACGCTATTCAAGTGCGCGAGCGGGGAACACCGATTATCTGCCCGCACTTAATCGAGCAATGGCGGTTCATCCCCGCGCGGGCGGGGAACACGCGGTCTCGGTTGAATGAATTGTTGAGCACTGTGGTTCATCCCCGCGCGGGCGGGGAACACTTGAAGTGAGCCGCTTTCCGAATCCAATAGACCGGTTCATCCCCGCGTGGGCGGGGAACACTGTTTGGGGTTTTGGTGCGCTGGCGCTTGTTGCGGTTCATCCCCGCGTGGGCGGGGAACACTATACTGGCCGGTTTGCGAATTATAGGAAGATTCGGTTCATCCCCGCGTGGGCGGGGAACACGCCATCGCCTACAATAAAAAGGCCAACGGCAGCGGT
>DZDB01000055.1:5359-11525 GCA_022736605.1 Sideroxydans lithotrophicus | reverse complement strand
GCAAACACCTGCACCCCGGCATCGAGCAGTTCGTCGCCGGTCAAAATCAGCTGCGCCTGGCCACCGCCAAACAGCGTGGTGAACAATTCGGACATGGATTGATTCACGGTATCAAAGGTGGTTCTGAGCAAGCCACGCGTTTCGCCGTCGATTTTCTGGATTGCCTGTTCCAGCATGCCGATGGCCTGGTTCAGATCGTCGCCCTGATCATTGAGATAGGTTTCGCGTTCGCTGGCGCGCTGCAATTCTTCCAGCGCGGCCAGGTTGACTGCGCCGAGCGCCTCCATATTGGCTGTCAAACGTACAATTTCTGCCGCATGATCGGTCTTGCCGCTGCTTGCCAGATGCGCTGCCAGCGAGGCTTCGTCTGCCTGCAACGTCAGCAGCTGTTCGTCACATTGGGTCAGACCAAGTTGCGCTTCCTGCGCTTTTAAATGCAGTTCTTCCAGGCGGTTGCGTAAGGGTGTTAAAGCTTGTTCTGAACGTATGCGCGTTTCTTCCGCTGTGCGTAAACGGGTTTGCGCGGTCTCAACTTCAACGCGCCTTGCAGACAGCTGCTGCTCGTGCATTTGCCGGTCTGAAATGGCCTGCTGCAAAGCGACTTGCATCGCAGACTGGTCAATGCTGGCGTGTTCGGCAGCCACGTCACCGAGCTGTTCGCCGAGCCGCTCATTTTGATCAGTATTAACCTGAAGTGCATCGTGCAAATCATTGATTTTATTTTCAGATGTTTGCAGGCCGAAACGGATTTCCTGCAAACTGCGTTCGGCTTGACGGTGTTGCTCGCGTTTCTGTGTGAGCAGATTTTCCGCCTCCTGACGTGCGCGCCGGGCGTCTTCGAGCTGCTCGCGCAAACGCCCCGCATGCAGGTGGTGATCACGCAATCGCGCTTCTGCGAGCAGGCTTTTCTCGTTCTCCTGCGCCATCTGCGCTTCTATTTCGGCGGTTTCGGCGGTGATCTGTGCGCTGCGCAAGGTCACGCGCTCGACAGCTTGCTGCTGGCGTACGCTATCGATTTGTACCTGATGTTGTCGTTGTTGTGTCTGCGTATGCTGCGCGCGCAGCTGTCCAAGCTGCTGTTGCGCTTGACGCAAGGCATCATCCAGCGTTTCAACCTGCTCGCTCAGCAGCGCGCACTGCGCATTGAGTTCATCGGCTTCCCGCGTCAGCCGTTCGATTTCACGCTGCCGCGCCAGCACCCCTTGCCCGGCGCTGTGCTCGGCATGGAACCGCACACTGAGGCGTGTGAAAACATGGCCTTGCGGACAGACCACGCACGCGCCTGCCGGGAGGCGATGGCGCAAGGCCTCGGCCGCCGCCACATCGTCTGCCACATAGGTGAGCGCCAGGCAATCGTGCAGCGCGCCACCCTGCCCGCTTTTGAATTGAATTTTATCCAGCAACCGGGGCAAGCCCGCATCGCCCGCTGACGGTACGGCCGCGCCCGCATCAAACAGACTCACGCGTACCGGCGGCGCGTCGCCCAGCAACGCGCCCAGCGTCGTACCGGTTTGACAGATGGCGTTGACGTATTCACGCAGCGCCGCTTCCAGCGCCGTGTCCCAGCCCGCATCTACCTGAATCTGCTGCCACAGGCGCGGCAAGGTATCGAGCTGGTGACGTTGCAGCCAGGCATCGAGCTGGGCGTTGCTGTCGACGTGGCTCTGAATCTTTTGCAAGCCTGCCAGCTGGCCTTCGACCTGATGCAGCTGTCGGGTAGCGGCCTCCAGTTGTTGGCGTAAAGGTTGACGTTGCAGTTCCAGCGTCGGCAAAGCGTGCTGCGCTGCGTCGAGCGCAGCACGCGTGGTATCGAGTTCATGATTCAGGCGCTGCAATTCGGCTTCAGCGTGCGCCAGCGCCGTGCGATCAGGCTGCGGCAGACCCCCTGCTTCTTGCTGTAACCGGGTCAGCCGCGACTGCAGTTGCTGTAAGGTTTTGGCTGCATGCTGCTGGTGCGTTTCGTCAATCTGGCGCGACTGTTCTGACTGCGACAATTCGTGTTGTGCATCCGCCACACGGGTCTGGGTAGCCTGCAATAAAGCATGGATTTCCGGCACCGCCTCGGTCACTTCCTGATACGCCATTTCCGCGTCTTCCAGGTGATTCCCGCTGTCATTCAGGCGTTGTTGCCATTGCGCCAGTGCGGCTTCCATATCGCCGCGCTGTTGTACCAGGCTGTCGCGCTGCGCGTTGAGCTGGCTGATTTGTGCCGCCAGCCGGGCGCAGGTTTCGGTTTGATGCCGCAGCGCCTGCTCAAGCCGCGAAACTTCGGCCGTGGCGGCATAAAACTCGCCCTGCGCTGTATTCAGCGCCGCACTGGCGGCCTCGTACGCCGCACGACTGGCTTCGATATCGGTTTCGCTGGCGCGCAACTGCGCAGTTTGCGCTTCAATCTGCGTGCTGATTTCATCAATCTGTCGGGTGCAGCGCTCGCGGCTGGTTTGTGCCTCCCGTTTTTTTACCAGCCAGCGCAATTGCTGTGCGGTTTTCAGCTCGGCTTGCAGGCGCTGGTATTCGCGCGCGACCTCGGCCTGGCTGTGCAACCGCGCAATCTGCTGGTTCAATTCGCGGCGAATATCGTCCAGCCGCAGCAGGTTGTCGCGTGTGTCACGCAGGCGGGTTTCGGTTTCGCGGCGGCGCTCCTTGTATTTGGATATGCCCGCCGCTTCTTCGAGAAAACCGCGCAGCTCATCCGGCTTGGCCTCGATGATGCGCGAAATCATGCCCTGCTCGATGATCGCGTAGGAAGTTTTGGTGCCCAGCCCGGTGCCGAGGAAAATATCCACCAGATCGCGCCGACGCACGTGCTGGTTGTTGACGTGATAACTCGATTCGCCATTGCGCGTGAGAATACGCTTGACCGAAATCTCGGCGTAGCTCGCCCACTGTCCCGGCGCCTTGCCCGCGCTGTTGTCGAACACCAGCTCGACTGACGCGCGTGACACCGGTTTGCGCGTGCCAGAGCCATTGAAAATCACGTCTTCCATGCTCGCGCCGCGCAGTTGTTTGGCCTGCGATTCGCCCAGCACCCAGCGCACTGCATCAATCACGTTCGACTTGCCGCAGCCGTTCGGCCCCACCACGCCGACCATCTGGCCGACGATGGGGATGATGGTGGGATCGACAAACGATTTGAACCCGGCAAGTTTGATGGCAGACAGACGCATGGATGCGGTGGAATGTTCTTATAATGGGCGATTGGAGGCTGATTTTACCCGAATTACGCTGTTTTTTGCCCGGAACCCTCAGACCATGCCCTATCTTGGCCTCGACTTTGGCAGCGCAGGCGCGCGCACCTGTGTGATTGATGACACCGACACGCCCTTGCACCATGGCCAGGTTACGTTCAGCCCCGCGCATAACACGGCAGACTGGCAAGCTGCGCTGTTTGATTTGCTGGCTGACATACCGCCGCATTTGCGGGCAAGCATGCAGGCGCTGGCGATCAACGGCACGTCCGGCACGGTGCTGCTGACTGATGCGGATTTTGAACCCTTGCTGCCCGCCGTGTTGTACAACGCCCCCTGCGCGCAAACGATAAACCTGCCATCGGCACTGGCCAAGGGCGAATGGCTGCGCCAGCGTGCCCCGGCTGCACGCCATTTCTTCCATCAGGCCGACTGGCTGGCGACGCTGCTCACCGGCACTGCGGGCGTGAGCGATTATCACAATGCGCTCAAGACCGGCTTCGATGTCGTCAGCATGACCTGGCCTGCGGCATTGGATGGCTTGCCGATGCGCAAGCTTTTGCCTGAGGTCGTCGCACCCGGCAGCAAAATCGCGCCCATCAGCCGTCGCATTGCACGGCATTTCAGCGTCAATCCGGCGTGTGTCGTGCGCGCAGGCACCACCGACAGCATCGCCGCCTTCATCGCCGCCAAGGTGCGTGAACCTGGCGTGGCGGTGACATCACTGGGTACCACACTGGTGTTAAAACTGCTCTCGACCATCCCGGTGAATGCGCCAGAATACGGCGTGTACAGCCATAAATTCGGCGCGCTGTGGCTGGCCGGTGGCGCGTCCAACGCAGGCGGCGGCGTGCTGCGGCAATTTTTTGACGATGCTGAACTCGCGCGCCTGAGCATGCAGATCGATCCGACCCGACCCAGCCCGCTCGATTACCTGCCGCTGCCCTGCCCCGGCGAGCGTTTTCCCGTGAATAACCCGCAGCTGATGCCACGTTTAACGCCACGTCCCGCCGATGACGCCGCATTTCTGCACGGTCTGCTGGAGAGCCTGGCGCGTATCGAGGCGCAAGGCTACGCACGCCTGGCCGAACTGGGTGCAACGCCGTTACGCGCGGTGGTCAGCGCCGGTGGCGGCGCCAGCAATGGTGTCTGGCAACAGATTCGTGAACGGATATTGAGTGTGCCAGTGTGCATGGCCAGCCATACTGACGCAGCTTACGGCAGCGCCCGACTGGCGCGTCTGGGTGTAGCCCTGCTGCCATGATTTACATCAACGACAGCATTACGCTCGACGCGCGTGAAATCCAGGAAGACTTCGTGCGTGCCTCCGGGCCCGGCGGGCAAAACGTCAACAAGGTCTCGACCGCCGTACAGCTGCGCTTTGACGTGCTGCGCTCGCCATCGTTGCCGGAATATGTGCGCGAACGCCTGATGGCGCTGGCCGGACGGCGCCTCAGCAATGATGGAATATTAGTCATCAGCGCCGAGCGTTTCAGCAGCCAGCGCCGCAACCGCGACGACGCACTGGCACGGCTGGTTGAACTGATCCGCAGCGCCTGCGAAGTCGACAAGCCGCGCCGCGCCACGCGCCCGACGCTGGCCTCGAAAAAACGTCGTCTCGAAGGCAAGCAGCGCCGCGGCATCATCAAGAAAACCCGCCAGCCGGTCGGGTCAGAATAAATTTTGACTCCTTACTGCGCAACTCGCCGATTCAGCCGTCGTCATACAGCCATAAGTCATAACAACGGAAAAAAACATCATGCCGCTCTCCCTGCTCGACCCGATCAGTGCGCTGATCCTGATTGACCTGCAACACGGCATCGTCAGCCTGCCCACCGCCCATCCCGCTGCCGACGTCGTGCGGCATGCCAATGCGCTGGCCGATGCCTTTCGCAGCCATGATTTGCCGGTGGTGCTGGTCAACGTCTCCGGCACGCCGCCAGGCCGGGTAGCGCAGGCGCGCAGCACCGCCGGACGACCCGCCAACTGGTCGGATCTCGTCCCCGAACTCGATCAGCAGCCGCAGGATCACCGCGTCACCAAGCGCAGCTGGGGCGCGTTCACCGCGACCGGCCTTGATGTCTATCTGAAACAGCGCGGCGTGACGCAGGTGGTGATCGCCGGCATCGCCACCAGCATGGGCGTTGAATCTACCGCGCGGCAGGCGCATGAGCTCGGTTACAACGTCACCCTCGCCATCGACGCCATGACCGACACCAGCCTGGACGCACACCTCAACAGCCTCACGCGGATTTTCCCCAAGATCAGTGAAACCGGCAGCGCTCAGGCCATCATCGAACTGCTCGGGCATCCGCTGGCGTGAGCGGCACCTTCCGTTCGCTCGGCAACTACAATTACCGGCTGTGGGCGGGCGGTGCCATGGTGTCGAATATCGGCACCTGGATGCAGCGCACCGCGCAGGACTGGCTGGTACTGACCGAACTGACCCGGCACAGCGCCACCGCCGTCGGCATCGTCATGTCGCTGCAATTCGGCCCGCCCCTGAATGCCAGTCAGGCAGGTGTGGCCTGAATCCACGCCACATCGATATCGAACGTGTCATCCGCTTGCACCTTGAAATAACGGCGGACTTCATCCGACGCCTGGGCAAACACATCGCGTATTGCCGCCACCCGCACGGCCGGGGTACGCATGCGGGCAATCCAGGTATCAAACACCATCGACAAACACCAGCGATCATTCTCACTGACGACAAATCCAGCCAGTTGCAGCATGGCAAGCCATTCCGACAGCCGGTAGTCGCGTACATGCGATGCATCGCGCAGGATTTCCACGGTTTGCAGCAGGGTGTCGAACAACGCATTTTCTGCCGCCACCACATCGATCACCACCAGGCTGCCGCTGGGCTTGAGCACACGGCGTATTTCCGCCAGACCAGCTGTCACATCGCGCCAGTGGTGCGCTGAAAAGCGTGTCACCACGCAATCAAAACTGGCATCGGCAAATGGCAACTGATC
>DZDB01000055.1:0-5259 GCA_022736605.1 Sideroxydans lithotrophicus | reverse complement strand
CCAAACTGTTCACTCACCAAGTTGTTCTGTTCCATCATTCGCTCCGGTTAAATGTACGATCCCGGTTCGTTTTAACCCGGTGCATTTAGCGTAGGCCGTCTGTTATGCTGGTACAAGATGATGTTTTATACTGGTATAAAAACCAACAGAAATTGCTTATGGCAAACAATGAGATGCGGCATCAACTGGGTGAATTCATACGTCTTCACCGGCACCAGATCCCACCCGAAAGCGCGGGATTTTCCGGCGCAGGCCGACGCAGAACGCCCGGCCTGCGACGCGAAGAGCTGGCGCAGCTGTGTCGCGTCAGCGTGACCTGGCTGACCTGGCTGGAACAGGGTCGCGAAGTGGCTGCCTCGGTAGCCATGCTGACACGGCTGGCGCAAGCCTTGCACCTGACTACCGCTGAGCGGGCTTATCTGTTTGAACTGGCCGCGCGGCCAGACCAGGCACAGGCGCGCGCGCCCGACACCAGTCCGGTCACGCCGGTGTTGCGTAGCGTGGCGCAGATGGCTTGTCCGGCGTATGTGCTGGACCGGCGCTGGGACGTAGTCGCCGCCAATCCGCAGGCACGCCTGCTGTTTCTGGATTGGGGCGCTGCGGTGCTGACCGGCACGCCCAATCTGCTGCGCTTTCTGTTTCGCTACACCCCTGCCCGGGCACTGATTGAGGATTGGGAAACACGCTGTGCGCGCCTGGTGGCGGAATTTCGCGCCGATTGTGGCCGCGACAGCGAGGATCCGACGATTCGGGAGGTGATCGAAGAACTGTCTGCGGCAAGCGCCGATTTTGCGGGTTTCTGGCGCAGCAAGGCGGTATTGGCGCGCGAGGGCGGCGAGCGCCGGTTTCGGCACCCGCAACAGGGCATACAGATTTACGAGCAGATCACGCTACGCCCCGCCATCCACCGCGAGCTGAAAATGGTCATGCTGCTGCCTGCGGAAATCCGCTGACCATCATCCGCCGCCAAACTAAAACACCAGCACACCCAGCAAGACGCCAAACACCAGCACAATCAGGAAAGTGATCAAGGCAATGAAGAACAGCACCTTGGCGATTGATTTGGTGCCCGATGCGACGTTGGTGAAACCCAAAAAACCGGCAATGAGTGAAATGATAAAAAAGATAATGGCAAGCTTGAGCATGGTATGTCTCCGGTTGCAGTAATCAAGGTAAGCCAGTTACAGCCGCAGTTTAACCAGCGTGTCCAAACCGCTCTGTGCGCTTGCGTACCAAGGCAACGCGCTGACCCGCCAAAAGACAAATTGCAGACGGCGTCGGCACGTACATTTATACACATTTCAATTTAAGTCATTCACGTTAAGATAATGAAACATATAGAATAGTGTTCACAATGTGGCATGTTTAGCAGCGTGTTCAAAAAATATTCATGTCTACCCAGTTTTCTATCATTGAGCGCATGCATGGGATTCAGCGCTTTTAGGGTCAATACATGCCACCTCTCCCGCCGGACGCTTCGCAGCTCAATATTTTGAACAAATCCGAACGCAAGCTGATTGAGCACGCACTTCGCACCCGCAACGAGCATTTCGAAACACTGTTCATGCAAGCGCCTTTGGGCATTGCCTTGATTGATTCGCTCACTGGGCAAATCCTCGAGGTCAACCCGCGTTTCGCCCAGATAGCCGGTCGCTCAATGGCAGCAATGGCAAGCATCGACTGGTTACAAATCACGCATCCCGATGACGTGCAGGCTGACCTGGACAATATGGCTTTGTTAAATGCCGGCAAGATAAGCGGCTTCCAGATGGAAAAACGCTATCTTCACCCCGATGGCACTGCAGTCTGGATCGACATGACGATTGCCCCGTTGAAGGTCGAAGACAAGTGCCACCCGCGCCACCTCTGCATGATCCAGGACATCACCCAGCGCAAGGCAGCGGATAGCACGATCGCCCACCTCAACCGCGTCTACGCCATGCTAAGCGGCATCAACGCCTTGATTGTGCGCGTGGGCGACCGTGAGACGCTCTACAACAAGGCTTGCCATATCGCCGTGCAGGCAGGCGGGTTCCGTATGGCGATGATCTGTGTTGTAGACAAACCTACGCAGCAGATCGTGCCGATGGCGACAACCGGTAAAAATAACCTGCTGCTGTCTGATATCAAGCACATTCTGTCCTCGCCTGTCGATGCGCCAAGAACCATGGTTGCACGGGCGATCAGAGAAAAAGCTGCGATCGTGTCAAACGATTCACAACACGACGCTCGGGTACTATTTGGCCAGCAATACGCCGCATCTGGCGTACGCTCACAGGTGGTTTTACCATTGCTGGTTGCCGATGAAGCTGTGGGCGTGCTTGCGCTGTATGCCAGTGAAATCGGTTTTTTTCAGACCGATGAACTGGCGCTGCTGACCGAACTGGCAAGCGATATCGCCTTTGCCATTGACCATATCGGCAAGCGGGAACAGCTCCACTATCTCGCCTATTACGACGCGCTCACCGGGCTGGCCAACCGCAGCCTGTTTCTTGAGCGGGTGGCGCAGTACATGCGCAGCGCGGTCAGCACCGGCCACACGCTGGCGCTGCTGCTGCTCGATGTGGAACGCTTCAAGAACATCAACGACAGCCTGGGCTGGCCGACCGGTGATGCGCTGCTCAAACAGGTGGCGTTGTGGCTGACGCAAAGCACCGGCGATGCCAACCTGCTGGCGCGTATCGACGCCGACCATTTTGCGCTGGTGATGCCCGAAGTCAGCCAGGTGGGCGATCTCGCACGGCTGGTTGAAAAAACCCTGGAAACCTTTCTCGAGCACCCGTTCCGCCTCAATGACGCAGTATTCCGCATCGCCGCCAAAGTCGGCGTTGCGCTGTTTCCTGATGATGCAGCGGACGCCGATACCCTGTTCCGCAACGCCGAGGCCGCCCTCAAAAAAGCCAAGACCAGCGGTGATCGCTACCTGTTTCACACCAAAAAAATGACCGCCGCCGTGGCCAGCAAGCTCACGCTGGAAAATCAGCTGCGCCAGGCGCTCGACAACGCCGAATTCGTCCTGCATTACCAGCCCAAGATCAACCTCGTGAGCGGCAAAGTCACCAGCGCCGAAGCCTTGATCCGCTGGAATGATCCGCGTACCGGCCTGGTGCCACCGGGGAAATTCATCCCGATACTGGAAGAAACCGGCCTGATCTACGAAGTCGGACGCTGGGCGCTGCGCCAGGCCATCGAAGATTATCTGCGCTGGCGCAGCGCCGGGCTGAATGCCGTGCGCATCGCCGTCAACGTCTCACCACTGCAACTCCGGCATCGCGGCTTCACCGCTGAAATTGCACAACTCATCGGCGTGGACGCGCAGGCCGCAGCCGGGCTGGAACTGGAGATCACCGAAAGCCTGATTATGGAAGACGTGACCCATAGCATCACCAGCCTGCAGGCGATTCGTGCCATGGGGATCAGCGTCGCCATCGACGACTTCGGCACCGGCTTCTCCTCACTCAGCTACCTCGCCAAACTGCCGGTGGACACGCTGAAAATCGATCGCTCCTTCATCATCGACATGACCGCCAGGCCGGAAGGACTGGCGCTGGTGTCGACCATCATCGACCTGGCGCATTCGCTGAAACTCAAAGTCGTCGCCGAAGGCGTCGAAACCGACGAACAATCGCGCCTGCTGCGGCTGCTCAATTGCGATGAAATGCAGGGTTTTCTGTTCAGCAAACCCGTGCCCGGTGACGTTTTTGAAACGCAATTCCTCGCGCTAACCGGCGCAGCGCCGAACTGAAAACGCAACAAATCTGCGCTTACCCAGCGGGGTCATTCAGCTTTAATAACATTCTTTACAGCACGATTAATCGCATGGTTTAATGTGCGGACAGTGTAAATATGAAAGGATGCTGCATGTCGCATATCAGCGCAAATGACTTGAAAACCAAGGGCGTAGCCGCGATTGAAGGCGCATTGTCGGAGCATGATGAAGCGATTGTATCCGTGCGCGGCAAGGATAGATTTGTCGTGATGGACATCGCGCACTATCACTACCTGCGCGAATGTGAATTGACGGCGGCACTGGCAGAAACCCGTGCCGATCTGGCGGCAGGCCGCGCGCTACAGCAAACTGCCGAAGCCCATCTGTCAAGGCTGGATGACCAGGCGTGAGCTATGGACTGGTTTTTACCCAGGCCTATGAACGGCGCGCATTACGGTGGTTAAAAAAGCACCCGGACTTGCGCCAGCACTACCTGAAAACGCTACAGTTACTGGAAGCCAACCCGTTTCACCCCTCGTTACGACTGCACGCCCTGCGCGGCAAACTGCTCGGCCTGCACTCAGTCTCCATCAATCTGTCTTACCGCATCACGCTGGAATTCGTGATTCAGGATGAGCAGATTATTCTGGTGAATGTCGGCGACCACGACACGGTTTACTGAAAATTCTGCGACACTCAGGCGCGAACCGGCGGCCAGCGTCTGCTTGCATGCACCAGCCGATAATTTTCATCCATATCAGCCTCACGGCTGTTTGACTATCCGCGCGGCGCGCGGCAAACCCGGCTTCAACTGCGTCATTCGAGCAACCCGTTTTCAGTACCCAGTCTCAAATCCGTACAACTGCCACTAACGCAAAAATCCCAGCCTAAGAAATTCGCTGCGCCGGGTCGTCTTCGGAATCGTCTTGCAGGATCGTTTCGTAATCTTGGCCGCCGTAGAAAACACCCATGATGGACACAAGCTCGGCGTCCACATCGAAGGCGATCACGGCGCGTTTCTTGTAATGGGTGATGCGCAGTCCGGGCCGAATGTCATCGCGCAAAACGCCTCGCAGGGGGAAGGTGCACAGGCTTTCGCAGTAGCGCACTATCGCCTCGGTGTATCGCGCTGCAATATTGGGAGTCGCCGCAGTGGCGATGTAGCCGTACAGGGCAGCAAGTTGTTCCTCAGCCTCGGGAGAGAAAACAACACGATAGCTCATCGTGCCTTGGCGTGTTCGGCGGCAAGGCGGGCACGCACGTGATCAACCGTGACGGCGCGGGAAGGGTCTGCTTTGAGCGCATCGTAGGCTGGGCCTACCTGCTGATTCAGCCAGCTTTCAATAGCTCGATCGCGCGCCAAAAGCGCACGTAAGCCGTCACGGATGACTTCGCTTTCGGTCGCATACTCGCCCGTCCTTACCTTCGCTTTCACCACATCCGCCATATCGTTAGGCAGCGTGATACTCAGTTGTTGCGTGGTTCGCATAACGGCCTCCAAAACAAATTGATAGGATTTAATCCTACTTTTACGCTCGCCATTTGTCTAG
>DZDB01000054.1 GCA_022736605.1 Sideroxydans lithotrophicus | reverse complement strand
TGCGGCTTGCACACGGCGGCGCTCGATTTCACCCCGTGTAGCGGCTACAACCAGCTTGCGGCGCTCGCCAGCGATCCAGCCGATGCGGCTTACGCGCGGTTTATCAGCGGCGACTGGCAGGGCCTGAACCGCGCTTTGCTGCCGCCGCAATACGCTGCTTTTGCCGCCGCAGCAGCCGGTTCAGCTGAATCCCAGCCGCGCATCAGGGCAATCAGCGACCCGGTTTCTCGCCTGATAGCAACCGGCTTGGCTGTCCGTCGCGGCAAGGTCGACGACGCAACACTACAAGCCGCCGTCGACACCGCATCGGCGCAGGGCTGGCGCAGGCCGCTGCTCACTTATCTGAAATTACAGCAACAACGCAGCACCGATCCAACTGCATTGGCCGCGCTGCGCACCCGCATCCGGCTGGTCGAGGAATCCTTGCAGTCGCCCATTAAAAACGTCACAGCGGCACCTTAAGCTGTCAGGCTGGTCTATACCCAAATTCGGAGGTGTCATCATGAGCACGTTGCGCAAAGTCAATGAACTGGGTCAATCCATCTGGCTGGACAATCTGTCACGCACGCTGTTGCGTGAGGGTGGGCTGCAAAACCTGATCGAAGTCGACGGTATTTCAGGCGTCACGTCCAACCCCAGCATATTTCAGAAAGCGCTGGAAGACAGCGCCTATTACCGCGACGATCTGGCGCGTCTCAAAGCCACCGAGCCAGATGCTGAACGACGCTACGAGGCACTGGTCATCCCGGACATCCAGGCCGCGTGCGATTTGCTGCAAGCCACCTTCGAACACACCCACGGCGATGATGGCTATGTCAGTCTGGAGGTATCACCCCGACTGGCGCATGACAGCGACGGCACCATGACTGCGGCGCGACGCCTGGCTGCCGCAGTCAATCGTCCCAACCTGCTGATCAAGATCCCGGCGACACCAGCCGGTATCATCGCGTTTGAACAACTGGTCAGCGAAGGCTACTCGATCAACATCACGCTGCTGTTTTCATTGCGCCAAACCGTACGCATTTTTGAGGCCTACATTCGTGGCCTGAAACAGCGTCAGGCGCAAGGCGGCGCACTCAACAACATCAAAACCGTCGCCAGCCTGTTTCTGTCGCGGGTCGATACCCTGGTTGATCAGCGCCTGTCGACACTCAACAGCGATGCGGCTCAGGCATTGCAGGGACACGCCGCACTGAGCATCGCCAAACTGGCGTATCAGCGATATCTCGACCTGTTTCACAGCCCGCTTTTTGCGGAACTGGCTGCCGCAGGCGCGCGGCCGCAATATTTGCTGTGGGCCAGCACCGGCACAAAAAACCCGGCCTATTCAGACGTCAAATATCTTGAGCCGCTGATTGGCAAAGAGACCATCAACACCGTGCCCGACGCCACGCTGAGCGCATTTCGACAGCACGGCAAAGCCGCCAGCACGCTCAGCGACGGGATTGGCGATGCCGAAGCCGACTACCGCGCACTGGAAACCCTTGGCCTCGATTTGAACGAAATCGGTGACACGCTGCAAAACGACGGCTTGAAACTATTTGCAGATGCCTATGAAAAGCTGCTGGCATCAAGCTAAATCCAGCAAACCAAATATTGCTGTGCGTTTCAGCGCATGAAATGTCAATTGACACACCGGATTGAACGGGGTAATTTTTGCGCTTCGACAGCAATCCATTCGCCATCGAATACTATTCAAATAAATTACTTACCTATTGAGGAGACGCACAAATGCACGCTGGATTGAAAAAACTCGCTGTTTTGTCAGGTTTTGGTTTGGCCATGCTGGCAGGTCAGGCCGCCGCCGCCCCTGTTCTGATGACGCCGGAATGGGCTGCACAAGCCTGTGAGGCCTGGAATAAAGACAACACTCTGACGACTGGCCTGGCCGGTAGCTGGATCAAGAACAACAAAGGTCGTGGCTACAAAGTCATCCACATGTACCGTACCGACTGCGAATCCAGCCCGCAAGTAGAAATGCGTATCGCCGACAAAGGTGGCAAGGCTGAATGCGTATATGGCGGCAAGATCGAAACCGCCAAACTGAATTCCGGCTCGGACTATCTGATGCACGCCACCACCGAAAGATGGACCGAAATGGGTGCGGGTGAATACGGCCCGATGAAAGCCATGATGTTTGGCCGCCTCAAGTTTGAAGGCCCTAAAATGGAAGCCATGGGTGTGATGGGGCCATTTACCAGCTTCTTGCGTCTGGTGGGTAAAGTACCTAGCGACACCGCCAGCTGCCCTAGATAAGCACGCTGTCAGCGCCCGATAAAAAGCCCTCGATTCGAGGGCTTTTTATTTTGAACCACTGTACGACTAATGCAATCGCGGCGCACTCGCGTCTTCGGGCTTGCCATTGGCGATCTCGTCTGGCGTTGCATCGCGCACATCCACAATATTCACGATAAAGTTCACGGTTTGACCCGCCAATGCGTGGTTGCCGTCGATGGTGAGTTTATCGCCCTCGATCCGGGTCACACGAAATTCCTTGCTCTCGCCCTGGTCATTCTCGAAAGTCACCGCCGCTCCGATATGGCGAAATTGGGGTGGTACGTTGTCTATCGTGTCGGTAAAGGTCAGTTCAGGTTGATGCAAGCCAAAGCCGTCGGCAGGTGGCAGGCTGACTTCAATGCGATCACCGGGCGATTTGTTGTTCAGCGCCGCTTCGATTTTCTCAAACAACCCGCTGTTGGCACCATGCACGTAGCCAATCGGGATGTCGTACTGCTCAAATACGTCGCCGTTCTGGTCGATGATGCTGTAAGTAAGGTAAACGACTTTATTGCGCGCCACTTTTTTAAGGCTCATTGGACAATCACTCTTAGCGGATTGAGGCGGTTGTAATCTCAAGACTCACTGCAATTTTGCCATTTTTTTCCTGCATCGGCCAACGCAACAACAGCGTCACTGCCTGCATGATTTTTTCAAATCCGGCTTCGGATTGCGATACCGTGAATAAGGGCTGAGATGAAAATTGGGCAGGACGACTGCTGGATAACAGCAAACGTCCGCCGAGTACCGCGTCTTCCAGCGCAATTTGCTGCAAACCCTCCACTTCCAGCGGCTGGCCAAAGCCGCCCGGTATCTTGCCATCCAGCACGAATCGTCCGGCGGGTCCGTCACAGCTCGGCATCGCCAGGTTAAGTTCGGTGATCAGACTGCCGCGCATCGCCCTGGCAAACTGATAAGTGACGTTCAGCTCGTTTGCTTGCAGACTGACCTGCTTGTGTAACTCGCCTTGCGGCGTCTGCGCGACGAAATCAAGACGATTATCTTCACTACCGGTCAGTACGTAATTCAGTGCGACTGCCTGACCATCTTCTGCGAGCAAGGTATCGCGAAACAGGCTGCGGCCCTGTGCGTCATATGCCAGATCCGCCGGAGTTACCTGATGCTTGAAGCTGACGCGATCATGCGCAGAGCTGATTCCCTCGCTGTGGTTGGCCTGCCCGGAAGCATTGCCCAGCGTTTTATGATGGTAATGCTCGACCTGACGCCGCAAGGTGTCGCCAAAGTTATGCCGCAATGCATATGCATCGAGTTCGATGACACTGGCGCTGCTATCCAGGCGCACCACAGCCTGCAAACTGGCGTTATGGAAAAGCACCTCGTCGATGCCGTCTTTATCCATATCCACACGCTGCATGGCCGGACGCGGCGCAACGTCGTCCAGCAGACCTTCCAATTCGACGATGGCGTGATAGACCGCACGGCGCAAATGTGGCAAATACAGCCCGCCAAACAAACCATGCCAATAGGCATCGTTGGCCTGCGCTTCATGCAGCAGCGCATCCATGCGTGGTGTGCGCCGCGCGTTCAATTGATTCAGACGCGCCGATAGCCCTAGCATGCGTTTGTGCATCCAGTTGGATTCGGGGTACACCGAGAAAAAGTTCTTCCAGATCCCACCGCGCAAAAAAGCTTTTTCCGATTCAAAACGCCCTGCCGACTTGCTTGCGGCAATCAGGCCATCGTAACGCGCGGCGACATCAGCGGGCAGCGTCCATTCGTTCATTTCGATGTACGACGTGGTCGGCAGATAGACAATGCCGTGGGTTCTGGCGCGGGCGTGGTGCTCGCTGAAAGTTTCAGTACGGATGACCGGCGACGCCAGCACGCCTTCAATGAACTGCGTCAGCCAGCCTTTTTCATATACCCATTCATAAGTCTCTGGCCAGATGCCGAATTTTTCGATGTCATCAAAATAGATAGCAGCCGCTTCGCCGGTTTGCGCCAGCGATTCGATATAAGCCACCGCCTCGTGCGCCGGGGCGAACGGCAATCGATAGCGCAAGGCTTCGGAAATCGGGTAGAGATCCAGGCTGCGGCCATCCTCTTCGGTGGTAAAAAAGCCATTCAAGCGCGCCGCATTCTGGCCCGCGCACAGAAAGTGATAATCATCCACGGTCACATAATCAATCCCGGCATCGGCCAGCGCGGGGACGACGGTTGCCTCCCACACCCGTTCGGTAAGCCAGGCACCGCGCGGACGTTCGCCAAAAGCCTGTTCAAGCCGCGCTGACAGGGCATTGAGCTGGCTCATGCGATCAGCATAAGGAATCACCGCCAGCACCGGTTCGGTATCACCCGCGCCGACCATCTCAAGCTGGCCGCGCGCGACCATTTCCTTGAGCAATTGCATATCCTCTGGAAAACGCTGCATCAGATATTCCAGCAACCAGCCAGAAAAGTGTGCGGCAAACCGAAACCGGGGATAACGGTACAGGGTACGGATAAACGGCCCGTAACAACGCTGGTGCGCGTCATCCAGGACTTCCGTGAAATTGCCTACCGGCTGGTGGGCGTGTACGCCGAAAAGCAGGGAAATGGTCGGGTTCATCAAAGGCTTTCGGCTGTCATAAAGTATAAAAAGCGTCAGGAAGCGCGGCGCATGGTACCACCTGCTTCCGCATCATTGCCGCCCTGGCTGATCGGCAAATTCAAGGCTTCAGGCACGGGCAATTTCAGCAACACATACAGTTGCACCAGATTGGCGCGGTAGAGCCGGTCGAAACTCTCTACGCTGTGGCGCGGGTTGTAGCCACCAAACCACCAGAACCAGTCCGAGCTCTCGCAATCGCACAACTGCGCTTCGGCCGCTGCGGTTTCAACCGCATTGAGTTTGCCACTGGTCACCACCTTGTCGTATTGCTGCTTGGCTGCAGCCAGCAAATCCCAGGCACGATTTTTTTCCGGCACGCCGATCCAGGTTGAAAAGGTGCCATACACCCAGCTGCCTGCGACCAGCGCAGGCAGCTGTTGAATCGCGGGCGCGTGGGGGTTCTGTTCGCGCGTGGCAAGGTAGCTCTTGAAGCTGTGCGGGTGAATATAGGGGTGATTTTCCAGTGCCGCATACAGCTCATCGAGGAAAAAATAACCATTGTAGGGATAGTATTCCCAGGCATTCTCGCCATCCAGGATGACACTGACCACTGGGGTTTCATGTTCTGGGGTCTGGTGCAGGATGACATCCAGCTCGTTGATGAAATGTTTGACTGCGTCGTTGGCATGCCACTTGGCGTATTCAAACCCGATCATGTCCGAGAGCCGATCATCACGGAAAAAACACAGCGTGGCGTAATCCTTGACCCGGTAGGGGCGATAGCGTAATTGCCGCTGATCGGCGCCTGCCGCGCCCGCCGCACGCAGACTGTTGGCCAGCACGGCTTCGCCGCTGGCGCACCAGCTCAAGCCTGATTCACCAAACAATCCCACCAGGCCAGTGGATATCCCGCCCTCGGCTGGCCAGATGCCGGTTGGCGCCATGCCAAAACGCGCTGTGTGCGTGGTAAGCGCCGAATCCAGATGGCGCTGCACACGATCTGTTCCGCCTGGATAGGCTGGGAGCGTCGGCAGTTCACACGCTGGCCAGGCCTCACGCGCTGCACTGAAATCCATCAATATCGGCGCAATCGGGTGGTAATGCGGTGTGGTGGATATTTCAATCTGGCCGGATTCTGCCAGGGCACGGTAGCGCGGAATCAAGCCGCTGACCACTTCACCAATCAGCTGAAATAGATTGCGCCTGTCCTGCAAGCTGAACCCGCTGCCTTTTTTCATCAACTCCAGCAGCCAGGGGTATTGGCGCCGGACAGTTTCACCGGTCCAGGCCAGGTGATACCAGGTCAGCAAATCGGCCAGATACTGCCCCGACAAATAACACAAAGCACTTTTGCCCTGGCGTTCGGCCAGTTGAAATAACTCGGACAACTGGTGATACGCCGGATAAGGCCGCACCATGGTGACGTGATTGCAACGGAAGCAATAGTCCAGAATCATGTCTCGTTGTGCGTCCGTTACCTGATCAAGATCCACTTGCGTCAATGCTGCCAGCAATGGGTCACGCACCGCGTCGCAGCTGAATTGATCGGCGTAGTCTTCCAGCTGATCGAGCAGGATCGGTACAAAATTACACACCGCCTGCATTTTAGGATGCGCCTCCAGGTGCGCGGCCATATCGCTGTAATCCTTGATGGCATGCAGATAAGTCCAGGGCAGGCGGTATTCGTGGGTGGCGTAATCGCGGTAATCCGGCTGGTGAAAGTGCCAGGCGAGTATCAGGTCAAGACAGCGTGTTTGCATATTGGCTTAGGTTCCCTAGCGAATGTGATGCGGATGTTGCCCAAGCATGTCCGGCGTGATGAGTGTGATGCCATTTTCAGTCACATGAAAACGTCGCTCATCCTCTCTACGGTCTACGCCAACCACCAGCCGTTCAGGAATTTTCGTGCCCTTGTCGATCACGCAGCGGCGCAAATAGGCGTGGCGTCCAATATCGACAGCCGGCAATATCACCGAATCTTCTACCGTCGCAAAACTGTTCACCTGCACACTGGAAAACAGTACTGAACGCCGCACCGTCGCACCACTGATGATGCAGCCACCCGATACCATCGTATCCAGCGCTACGCCACGTCGCTCCTCGTCATCGAATACGAATTTAGCGGGAGGCAACTGCTCCTGATGGGTCCAGATCGGCCAGGTCTTATCGTACAGGTTGAGTTCCGGCGTGATGTTCGCCAGATCCAGATTGGCCGCCCAGTAGGCTTCTACCGTTCCAACATCGCGCCAATACGGCTCACCACCCGGCAGGCTATTGACGCAACTTTCCTTGAAGCTGTGGGAATATACGCGATAGCGGCTAATCAGATGCGGGATGATGTTTTTGCCAAAATCGTGCTCGGAATTTGGATCGTCAGCGTCACGGATCAACTGCTCGTACAGAAAGCTGGCGTTAAATACATACACGCCCATCGACACCAGCGCACGGTCTGGATTGCCCGAAAGGGGCGTCGGGTTTTCCGGCTTTTCAGCAAAATTCACCACGCGTTCATCGTCATCGACGGTCATCACACCAAACGCACGCGCCTCGGCAATCGGCACTTCGATACACGCCACCGTCATGTCGGCCTGATGGCGCACGTGGCAAGCCAGCATTTCACCGTAATCCATTTTGTAAATATGGTCGCCCGCCAGAATCAGCACGTAATCCGGCTCGTAGTTACGCACGATATCCATGTTCTGAAATACGGCATCGGCGGTGCCCTTGTACCAATCCAGTTCCGAAATGCGCTGCTGCGCAGGCAGCAATTCTACAAATTCATTGAACTCGCCACGCAAGAACCCCCAGCCACGCTGGATGTGCTTGATCATCGAGTGCGCTTTGTATTGGGTGATCACACCAACGCGCCGTATGCCGGAATTCAGACAGTTGGATAGCGGAAAATCGATGATGCGAAACTTTCCACCGAAGGGTACTGCCGGTTTCGCACGCCAATCCGTCAATTGCTGCAAACGGGAACCACGACCGCCTGCAAGAATCAATGCAACCGTATTCTTTGTGAGCCGACTCACGAAGCGCGGAAAATCTTTTTGCACAACAGGCTCCTTTTTTGCTTGGTTGATTTATGCATCGATATTAAATAAACAAAAATGAATAGTCACAATATTCGTGTGGCTATAATAGCCCACGCCACTAACCGCCGATACTGCACCCACCACAATGACTGCACTGCCTAAAGCCAAACAGCCCAACCATTACGATGCCCTTGCCTCAGGCAATGCACCAAATTTAAGCGCACTACTGGGGTTGCACCAAACCAGTGCTGACTGGTGTATCCGCATTTTTGACCCTTATTTGCAATCCGTCGCACTGATTCACGCACATGGAGAAACCGCATTTAAATGCGTCGACAAGCGTGGCGTGTTTGAGTGGCGCGGTGTTGAGCCCCCTGCTCACCCTTATCGACTCGCGCGCGTTTATGCACATGGCCGCTTTGAAGGACACGACGCGTATGCCTTTCCGCTTCAGCTTACCCAGCACGATTTGTACCTGTTTAACGAAGGCCGTCTGACGCAGGCCTATCAAATGCTTGGCAGCCAGCCTTGCAGCGTTGATACGGTGAGCGGCGTGCGCTTCGCCGTGTGGGCGCCAAATGCGGATCGCGTCTCGCTCGTGGGTGACTTCAACCAGTGGGACGGGCGACTTCACCCGATGCGCTCTCACGGCGATTCCGGCGTCTGGGAACTATTCCTGCCCGACATCATGCCGGGCGTACATTACAAATTTGAGATACACAATCGCCATACCGGGCAATTGATTCTGAAAAGTGACCCTTACGCGCAATTTGCCGAACTGCGCCCCGGCACCGCCTCACGCGTCGCCACACCGGTCCAACATACCTGGCAAGACAGCGACTGGCTGGCAGCACGGGCGACGCGCGATTGGTTACATGCGCCGATGAACGTGTACGAAATGCATATCGGTTCGTGGCGCAGACATCCGGATGGGCGTGTTTACAGCTACCGCGAACTGGCCGAACATCTGCTGCCCTACGTAGTCGACATGGGCTATACCCACATCGAACTGATGCCCATTAACGAGCACCCGCTGGACGAATCCTGGGGCTACCAGGCCACCGGCTATTTTGCGCCCACCAGCCGCTTCGGCACGCCAGATGAGTTGCGCTATTTCATCGACGCCTGTCACCAGGCCGGTATTGGCGTACTGCTCGACTGGGTGCCCGCGCATTTCCCGCAGGATGGCTTCGCCCTGGCGCGGTTCGATGGCACCGCACTGTACGAGCACGAAGACCCGCGCCTGGGCTTGCATCTGGACTGGGGTACACACATTTTCAACTATGGCCGCAACGAAGTGAAAAGCTTCCTGTTGTCGAGCGCCTATTACTGGCTGGCTGAATTCCACTTCGATGGCCTGCGCGTTGACGCCGTGGCATCCATGCTCTACCTGGATTATTCACGCAAGGCAGGCGAATGGTTACCCAACCAATACGGTGGCCGCGAAAACATTGACGCCATCACGTTTTTGCGCGAGCTCAACATCATGGTTCACGACGCTTTCCCTGGCGCGCTCACACTGGCGGAAGAGTCCACCTCATGGCCCATGGTGTCACGCCCGGCGTACCTGGGCGGTTTGGGCTTTTCGATGAAATGGAACATGGGCTGGATGAATGACACCCTGAGCTATTTCCAGCATGACCCGGTACACCGCAAGTTTCACCACGACATGCTCACGTTTGGCCAGCTCTATGCCTACACCGAAAACTTCATGCTGCCGTTTTCACACGACGAAGTCGTACACGGCAAAGGCTCGCTGATCAGCAAAATGCCCGGCGATGCCTGGCAAAAATTTGCCAACCTGCGCCTGCTGATGGCGTACCAGATGACCACGCCAGGCAAAAAACTCAACTTCATGGGCAATGAGTTCGCGCAAGGCCGGGAATGGAACGTCGGCGCCGAACTCGACTGGCGTCTGCTGACAATCGACTGGCATAGCGGCATTAAAAATATGATGCACGATATCAACCACTTGTACCGTAACCACCCCGCGTTGCATGACCAGGATTTCTCCGAACAAGGCTTTGCCTGGATCGACTGCCACGACAGCGAGCAATCCATCCTCAGCTACCGCCGCATTGCGCGCGACGGCTCGCAATTGCTGATCCTGCTCAACTTCACCCCGGTGTCACGCACGGCATACCGCATCGGCGTGCCCCAATCCGGTGCGTATTCAGAAATCTTTAACAGTGATTCGGCATACTACGGCGGCAGCAACAGCGGTAACGGCGCCGGTTTAATCACCGATGACACAGCGTGGATGGGCTACCCCGCCTCGCTCACCCTCACCGTGCCGCCACTGGCTGGCATTATCCTTGCTCGCAGTAACGGATAATTTCAACTCATCGACGCCATAAATTTATGTCTGATTGCACACAGCTACCCGCCTGGCAGGCGCTAAAAGCGCACAAAAAACAACTCGCCAGCACGACCATGCGCGCCTTGTTCAAGGCTGATCCGAAGCGCTTTGAACGCTACAGCCTGAACGCTGCCGGGTTGCTGCTGGATTATTCCAAAAACATCATCACCGCCGACACGCTGTCCCTGCTCACCGATCTGGCACGCGAAGCCAAGCTCAAACGCGCCATCAAGGCCATGTTCAGTGGCGAAAAAATCAACTTTACCGAGCAACGCGCGGTGCTGCACACTGCCCTGCGCAACCGTTCCGACCAGCCCGTATATGTCGATGGCGCAGACGTCATGCCCGAAGTGCGCAGCGTGCTGGCACGCATGGGCAAGTTCACCCGCGCGGTGCGCGGCGGCAAATGGCGCGGCCACACCGGCAAACGCATCACCGACATCGTCAATATCGGTATCGGCGGCTCGGATCTTGGCCCGGTGATGGCCAGCCTGGCGCTCAGCCCGTACTGGCAAAAAGGCCTGAACGCGCACTTCGTATCGAACGTCGATCCCAGCCAGATCAGCGATACGCTGAACCGTATTGATCCGGAAACCAGCTTATTCATCGTCGCGTCCAAATCCTTCGGCACACCTGAAACCCTGCTCAACGCGAAAATTGCCCGCGACTGGCTGGTCAAGGCGCTCAAGTCTGAATCCGCCGTCGCACAACACTTCGTCGCGGTCTCGACCAATACCGAAAAAGTACGTGCTTTCGGTATTGATACCGCGCATATGTTTGAATTCTGGGACTGGGTCGGCGGGCGTTACTCGGTCTGGTCAGCGGTCGGCCTGTCGGTCGCGCTGATGATCGGCATGGACAATTTCGAAGCCATGCTCGCCGGTGCACATGCCATGGACGAACACTTCCAGACTGCGCCACTGGTGAAAAACATGCCGGTCATCATGGCGCTATTGGGTATCTGGTACAACGATTTCTGGGACGCACACACCCAGGCAATCCTGCCCTACGACCAATACCTCGCGCGCTTCCCGGCCTATCTGCAGCAACTGGATATGGAAAGCAATGGCAAACGTGTCAGCCACGCCGGCAAACCGGTACGTTGCAACACCGGTGCCGTGGTGTGGGGCGAGCCGGGTACCAATGGCCAGCACGCGTTTTACCAGCTCATCCACCAGGGCACGCGCATGGTGCCTGCCGACTTTCTGGCGGCAGCCGAACCACAGCATCCCATTGCACAGCAACATACCGTGCTGCTGTCCAACTGCTTCGCCCAGAGCAAAGCCTTGATGCAAGGCAAGACTCGTAGCGAAGCGCGTGCCGAACTGCTTAAAGCCGGGCTAAAAGGCGCAGCACTCGAAGCCCTGCTGCCACACAAGGTATTCCCCGGCAACCG
>DZDB01000053.1 GCA_022736605.1 Sideroxydans lithotrophicus | reverse complement strand
TGCATGATCGCCTTGCGCGCGGCGAACAGCCCCTTGGAATCGCTGTAGCCCGACGCATTCGGCAGATTGACGATGACGTCCTGAATGATCTCTTCCGGCGCCTCAAAACCGAATGGCGCGGGGTTGCCGATATTCAGCTTGATGATGCGCTGGCCTTCTTCTTCCATCTGTTTGGAGCGCGCGAGCACAGGGCCGCGAATGTCATAACAGACGTTGTCGAGCTTGGTGGATTTGCGTACGGGCCGCAACATGGGCATCTCTTTAATTTTCACGGGTGGATGAGGTCGAGCCAGCAGATTGCTCAAAATGTATAATCTTAACCGAGCGCAAGCCCCTGCCGCAATTGGAGACGTTTTTGAAATTCCACCTGACCCAGCCTGAAGGGCTCAATTTAATCACCGGCTACGGTGCCGATTACGTCACAATCAACGGTGAACGCCACACTGCAACCAGCCTGCTGGTGGCGCCCGACAGCGTGAGCGAAGACTGGATTGTGAGCAGTTTTGACGCACTCAGCGAAAAGCACTTTGCCGCCATGCTGCCCCTCAAACCGGAGCTCGCGCTGCTCGGCACTGGCAGCAAGCTACAGTTTCCGCACCCGCGTCTGTCAGCCTGCCTGACCAACGCCGGTATCGGCATGGAAGTGATGGACACCGGTGCGGCGTGTCGCACTTACAACATTCTGGTGGCAGAGGGTCGCCGCGTGGTGGTCGGGCTATTATTCAACCCGGCATGATCTGTAAAAAGCTGTCTATCGCCTGAAATTCCGCCACATCCTTGCGCGTGTCGCGCGAATCCGGCTGATACACCGCGACCAGCTGGGCGATCCCGTAGGCCTGCGCCGAGCGCAACACCGGCAGACTGTCATCCACCAGCACCGTGCGGGTCGGATCGAATGCTTCCACGCCCTGCAGTTTCTCCCAGAATGCCGGATGCTCTTTGGCCAGCCCGATCTGATGCGAACTAATCAGCGCGTCGAAATGCACGTCCAGCCCGGTACGCTGCATTTTCAGCGTCAGGCTCTTGTGGTGCGCATTGGTGACCAGCGTGATGCGTTTTCCCGCCGCGCGCGCCGCCTGTAAAAACGCCGGCACGTGCGGGTGGACGGCAATCAGGTGCTGCACTTCGTGCTTGAGTGCGGCGATATCGAGTTGCAGCTCGTTGCTCCAGAAATCCACGCAATACCATTGCAGCGTGCCGAGATGCTGCTGATAGCGCATGGCGAGGTCTGCATGGGCAGCCTCAAGCGCGATGCTGCGCGCCTCGGCGTAACGTTCTGGCACATACTGCCGCCAGAAATAATTGTCGTAATACAGGTCGAGCAGCGTGCCGTCCATGTCCAGGAACACGCTGTCTATGCGTGACCAGTCAAGCATCACAGCAGGCTGTCTTTGCGCACGCCGGTGCGTTTGAGCAAGCGGCGCAACTGGTGCAGCGCTTCCATCTGGATCTGGCGCACGCGCTCGCGCGTCACGTCCAGGCTCTCGGCCAGCTGTTCCAGCGTATGGATGTCCTGACCGCCCAGCCCGAAACGGCGCTCGATCACCCAGCGCTGCTTGTCGTTCAGATCATCCAGCCAGGAACGTACAAAGGCTTCGGTTTCGGCGTGCTCCAGCAGGTCTTCCGGCAATTCGCTGTTTTCGTCGGCAATGGCTTCGCCGATTGACAGGTTAGGATCGATGTCGAGCGGCGCGTCGAGCGACGCCACGCGGTCATTCAGACGCAGCATGCGACGCACTTCTTCTACCGTGAAGCCGGTCAGATGGGCAATGTCCTCATCGCCTGGGTCACTGACGCCATGACTTTCCAGGTGACGCCGCGCACGCAGAATGACGTTGAGTTCCTTGATGACGTGCACCGGCAGGCGGATGGTGCGCGACTGGTTCATGATGGCGCGTTCGATATTCTGGCGGATCCACCAGGTGGCGTAGGTCGAAAAACGAAAGCCGCGCTCCGGCTCGAACTTGTCCAGCGCATGCATCAGTCCGAGGTTGCCCTCTTCGATCAGATCAAGCAGCGCCATGCCCCGGTTGGCATAGTGCTTGGCGATGTTTACCACCAGTCGCAGGTTGTGCTCGATCATTTTTTGCCGCGCCGGAAAATCCCCGGCCTTGGTCAGTTCCGCCAGCCGTCGCTCTTCGCTCGGACTCAGCAGGGCGTTGTGGCCGATTTCATTCAGGTACATCTGGGTGACGTCGGCGTGTCCTTCATCGCTGAATACACTGTCGCCATCGGGCACTTCCGCCTGCGGCTTTTCTTCAGGCATCGCATAATCTTCAGCATCATTATCGTTGTGCATGGTCACTTTTGCGCCTCGGGAAGGTACTTCAGCGGATCAACCGGTTTACCCATCAAACGGATCTCAAAGTGCAGCTTGACCTGATCGGCGTCACTGTTCCCCATCAAGGCAATTTTTTGCCCGCGCGTCACGCTCTGCCCTTCTTGCACCAGTATTTTCTGGTTGTGCGCATACGCACTCAGGTAGCTGGCATTGTGCTTGATGATGACCAGATTGCCATAACCGCGCAAGCCGTTGCCACTGTATACCACCTTACCCGCAGCCGCTGCATAGATCGGCTGGCCAGCCTTGCCTGCAATATCGAGCCCCTTGCTATTGCTGGCGTCATCAAACCCGCCAAGCACCCGGCCTTGTGTAGGCCACAACCATTCAATCCCGCCATTGACAGTGGTTTTGTCCGCATCGTCCGGCGGCGCTTTGTCTGTGTTCCCGGTCAATTTAATCGTTGTGGCCGGTACCGCAGCACTGGCGCCATCCTGTGTCGCTGCATTTGTCGGCAGCGGCACACCGCGCGCAACTTGTGCCAGGTTTTCTGCCGAGTAGGGTAACTTGACGGCTTTCGGCAGCGCCAACATCGGCTCCCCGCTAATCGGCGTGGCCTGAACCGCAGGCGCGGTAATCAAGGGGGCGGTCTGCACTGCCGTGTCGATGGTCGGTTTGGCAGCTTGTACCGGTGACACAGCAGCCACCGTGGGTGCGGTCAGGCGCAATTCCTGGCCTATCCGGATGACGTTGTTTTCGCCCAATCCATTCCAGCTTGCCAGTTCACGGTAATCCAGCCCTGCATCCAGCGCGATACCATACAGGGTGTCGCCTTTTTTGACCGTATGCGTTGCACCGGGAGAAATATTTGGCGCTGCCACGCGGCTGGCTACCCGGTTATGGGCACCACCAGTCTGCGCCCGGTCGACGACCGGCGCACCGACCTGTGTGGCGCAGCCCGCCAGCAAGGTAATCAAACTCGCCATCCACCAGAATCTCATGCGCTAACTCACCCCCGGCAGCAAAGGTACAAAATGTACCATTTCCAGCACGCTTTCTTCAAAACCTTGTTCTGTCCGAACGATCACCACCAGTCGCTGTTCACTGCCGCTGCCGCGCGGCAACACCATCCGACCACCGGGTGCCAGTTGGTGGAGCAAAGCGTGCGGCGGCTGGGGCGTGGCGGCGGCGAGAATGATGCCATCGAACGGTGCGACTTCTTCCAGTCCAAGGTTGCCATCGCCATGTTTAAGTTTGATGTTACCGATGCGCAGCGCGCGGATATGACGCCGGGCGCGGCCGATCAGCGTGGCGATACGCTCAATCGAATACACTTCGCGTGCCAGCTTGGCCAGCACCGCTGCCTGGTAGCCACAGCCGGTGCCGATTTCCAGTACCCGTTGCAAATCCTGGCCATTGCGCAGCACTTCACTCATACGCGCAACGATGTAGGGATTGGATATGGTCTGACCAAAACCGATCGGCAGCGCAGTGTCTTCGTAGGCGCGGATCGACAGCGCCTCATCGACAAAAATATGCCGTGGCACCAGCCCTATCGCCGCCAGCACGCTGGTATCGCGTATCCCCTGTTCGCGCAAACGCTCGACCATGCGGGCGCGGGTACGCTCCGAGGTCATGCCGATGCCGCGATGTTTGGTCAGACTCACGATTGCAGCCAGGTATGCAAGGGCGCGAGCTGGCTGAACTGGGTCAAATCCATCTGCAATGGCGTAATCGATACGCGCTGTCGCGCCACCGCACTGAAATCGGTGCCCTCGCCCGCATCCTGCGCCGACCCAGCTGCGCCAACCCAATACACCGTCTGGCCGCGTGGGTTGACGGTTCGCACCACCGGTTCGGCCTTGTGGCGGCGTCCCAAACGGGTAATTTCCGTGCCCTGCAACGCCGTGTAAGGAATATCCGGCACGTTGACATTGAGCAGCATCGGCGCGCTGAACGGTTGCGCCATAACCCGCCGCACCAGATCCAGCACGACTTGCGCGGCACACTCGAAATTGCCCTCGGAGAAACTTGCCAGTGACACGGCAATCGACGGCACGCCAAGCAGAAAGCCCTCGGTTGCCGCTGCCACCGTACCGGAGTAAATGGTGTCGTCGCCCATGTTGGCACCGTGATTGATGCCGGAGATGACCATATCCGGCAAGTGATCGAGCATGCCGGTGACGGCCAGATGCACGCAATCGGTCGGCGTGCCGTTGACGTAATAGAAGCCTGAATGCGCCTGACGCAGCATCAGCGGACGGTCAAGCGTAAGGGAGTTGCTGGCACCGCTGCGGTCGCGCTCAGGTGCTACAACAGTGATATCGGCAATACTGGACAGGGTGTGCGCCAGCATGGCGAGACCCGGTGCGAAATAACCGTCGTCGTTGCTCAACAGGATGCGCATAGTGGACGGCCAGGGTACTCGCAAACGACTTTTCGGGAAGGTGAAACGGTGACAACTTGAATTTTGTCCTGGTCGGGGCGAGAGGATTTGAACCTCCGACCACATGCACCCCATGCATGTACGCTACCAGGCTGCGCTACGCCCCGAGAGGCGCGATTATAGCAGAGTCTTTGCAGCATGGACAAAGGCTTTGACGAACTCAGATACGCAGCAATTCGATGATTTCTGCAATTTCGCTACGCAGCTTGGCGTAGTCCGGTGCAGCAACTGCGAGGCTGGATTCGGAGGACACGGCGGGCTCGTCAGCCGCACTGTCAAGGCGATGGCGCGCACCGCTGATGGTAAACCCCTGCTCGTACAGCAATTCCCGAATACGTCGGATCAGCAGCACTTCATGGTGCTGATAATAGCGCCGGTTGCCGCGCCGCTTGACCGGCTTGAGCTGGGTAAACTCCTGTTCCCAATAACGCAGCACATGCGGCTTGACGCCGCATAACTCCCCTACCTCGCCGATGGTGAAATAGCGTTTGGCAGGGATCGGTGGCAGCGTGCTATTGGGCTGGTGTTCCGCCATTGGCTTCTTCTACCTGAGATTTGAGTTTTTGACTGGCGTGAAACGTCACCACACGGCGCGCCGTAATCGGCATTTCTTCTCCGGTTTTCGGATTGCGACCGGGACGTTGCGGTTTGTCGCGTAACTGGAAATTGCCAAATCCAGACAGTTTCACGGTATCGCCTGCTTCGAGGGCGATGCGCATTTCTTCAAAAAACGACTCCACCATGTCTTTGGCTTCGCGTTTGTTGAGTCCGACTTTTTCAAACAGCATGTCTGCCAGCTCTGCCTTGGTCAGGGTCATGTCTACCTCAGGAACGTAATTGCGCGTTGAATTTTTGTTTTAACAGCTCGGTCAGTTGCGCCATCACGGCGTCGACTTCGCTGTCTGTGAATGTCTTTTGAGTATCTTGCAACAACACCCGGAAAGCAAGACTTTTTTTATCAGAATCAATGCCTTTGCCACGATATACATCAAACAGGGTCAGCTCCGCAAGCCCTGAAATGGCAGCCGACTGCATGGCCTCCAGCAGGCTTTGCGCAGCGATAGCCGCATCCACCACCACCGCCAGATCACGCCGCACCGGTTGAAACCGGGATTGCGCCGCATGGCGCGGCACCAGACGCGCCAGCAACGGTTCCAGCGCCAGTTCAAAGCAGATTGGCGCGCTGGTTAAATCATAGTGCTGTACCAGACGCGGATGCAGCGCACCCAACCAGCCCAGACAAACCTCACCCAGCCACACCTGCGCGCTCTGGCCAGGATGCAGTGCTGGATGCTCTGCCTTGACGAAGCGCGCCGACGACGGCCAACACAAAGCTTCCACATCGGCTTTCAGATCGAAGTAATCAACTGTGCGAGCAGCCGTACCCCACTGCTCGGCAACGGCACCGCCATAAATCAAGCCACCGAGACGTTGCGGCTGATCAAAGCCATCCGGCCGCGCATGATAACAGCGCCCGGTTTCAAAAATTCGCACCCGCTCCTGGCGCCGGTTCAGATTGCTGCGCAATACGTCCAGCAAGCCGCCCAGCAGCGTAGAGCGCATCACCCCCATCTGGCTGGCTATCGGATTTTTCAACGCAATCGGCTGCGCATCTGGGGCAAGATCGGCTTCCCAGGCCGCATCGACAAAGCTGTAGGTAATCACTTCCTGATAATCGCGCGCCACCAGCTGCCCACGCACGGCATCGATATCACGTTGCTGCTCCGGCTGCGCCAGCATGGTCAGGTTCGCACGTGGTGCCTGCGCAGCGATGTTGTCGTAGCCATACAAGCGTGCCAGCTCTTCGATCAGGTCTTCTTCGATGGCCAAATCAAACCGGTAACTTGGGGGCGTCACGCGGAAATTATCGCCCGCCTGGCTGAAGCTGAAGTGAAGTCGTGTCAACAGGCTGCTGACCTGTACAGCATCGAGTTGTATCCCCAGCACTTTGCTGGCGCGTGCCGGACGCAGCGCGATCGGATTGCGCTGCGGCAATGCCGCGCTGACCTCGGTGATGGCACCGGCAGCGCCGCCGCAGATGTCGAGTATCAGCTGACTGGCGCGCTCCAGCGCACTACGCGTTGCAGCAAAATCGACGCCGCGTTCAAAGCGGTGCGACGCATCGGTTGATAACCCCAGTCTGCGCGCACGTCCGGCAATCGCTGCTGGGTCAAAAAATGCCGCTTCGAGGAATACCGCTTGCGTCACATCACTCACCGCGCTGTCAGCCCCGCCCATGATGCCCGCCAGCGCCTGTGCGCCGGTGTCATCGGCAATAACCAGCATGCTGTCGTCCAGCCCCACCGCCTGTTCATTGAGCAGGCGCAGCTTTTCAGCCGGTTGCGCCATGCGCACCCGCACGCTGCCACTGAGTTTGGCCGCATCGAAGGCATGCAGTGGCTGGCCCAGTTCCAGCAGCACGTAATTGGTGATATCCACCAACGCGCTGATCGGCCGCACATCGCTGCGCAGCAATCGTTCCAGCATCCAGGTAGGGGTCGGTACCGCCGCATTGACCTGTTCTATGATACGGCCGCAATACAGCGGGCACGCGCTGGCAGTGTTGACTTCGACCGATTGCGTGCGGGTGCTGGTAACGGGTGTAGCTGCAATCTGCGGCAAATTGAGTGGCGCTTCAGTCAAAGCAGCCACTTCCCGGGCCACCCCCGCCAGACTCAGGCAATCGCTGCGATTGGGCGTGAGTTTCAGCGTGTACAACACATCGTCCAGATGCAGATAGTCGCGAATAGCCTGCCCCACCGGCGCATCGGCTGGCAATAGCAACAAACCGTCGACGCTGTCAGCCAGCCCCAACTCGCGCGCCGAACACAGCATGCCCGCGGATGCCACACCGCGCAGCTTGGCCTGCTTGATTTCAAACCCCGGCAGCTTCGCGCCGACCTGAGCGCACGGTACCAATGCACCCTCGTGCACGTTGGGGGCACCACAGACAATTTGCAGCGTCTCGCCATTGCCCGCATCCACCTGACACACGCGCAACCGGTCCGCATCAGGATGCGGCGCAACCGCCAGCACCCGCGCCACAACGACACCGCTGAATTCGGCCGCAACCGGTTCCAGTGCTTCGACTTCAAGCCCGGCCATGGTGAGCAGATGCGACAGCGCAGCACTGTCCAGCGCGGGGTTAACGAGACTGCGTAGCCAGCGTTCGGAAAATTTCATATCAGTTAAATTGCTTCAAAAAACGCAAATCGTTGGCGAAAAACAGACGCAGATCATCGACGCTGTAACGCAGCATGGCGAGACGTTCGACGCCCATGCCAAAGGCAAAACCGAGGTATTTTTCGCTGTCCACGTTAACGTGGCCGAGCACATTCGGATGCACCATGCCGCAGCCCAGCACCTCCAGCCAGCCGGTGTGACTGCATACCCGGCAGCCCTCACCGCCACACATCACGCAGGCGATGTCCATTTCGGCCGACGGTTCGGTAAATGGGAAAAATGATGGACGAAAGCGCACCTTCAGATCATCACGTTCGAAAAAGCGCTGCATGAAATCTGCCAGCACACCCTTCAGCGCGGCAAAGCTGACGTCTTCATCGACCCATAGCCCTTCTACCTGGTGGAACATCGGCGTGTGCGTCACGTCCGAATCGCAGCGATAGACGCGCCCCGGCGCGATGATTTTCAGGGGCGGCGCGGTTTCCTGCATGTAGCGAATCTGCACCGGCGAGGTGTGCGTACGCAGCAGGTGCGTGTCGTTGACGTAAAACGTATCGTGCATGGCGCGCGCCGGATGGTTTTCCGGGATATTCAGCGCGGTGAAGTTATAGAAATCGGTTTCGATCTCCGGCCCTTCCGCCACTTCAAATCCGAGCGAGCCAAACAGCGCCTGAATACGTGCCAGCGTGCGCGTTACTGGATGCAGCCCACCGGTTCCCAGGCCGCGTCCGGGCAAGGTCACATCCAGCGTATCAGCTGCCAGCTGGCTATCCAGCTCAGCCTGGCGCAACGCATCCCGGCGCGCTTCCAGCGCCTGCTGAATTTGCTCCTTGGCCTGATTGATGAGCGCACCGGCGGACGGACGTTGCTCGGCGGGCAACTTGCCCAGCTGCTTCATTTGCTCGGTCAACAGGCCGGATTTGCCGAGATAACGGGCTTTTGCCTGCTCCAGTTCGGCCATCTGGTTGAGGCCGGCAAACTCGCCGAGCGCCTCGGCAACAATGTGATCTAAGTTTTGCATGATGATTTTATCGGGTCAAAGAGCATCTCTAAACAGCCCATTCAAGGCAATGCCGGCTGTTTGCAGACGCCCACAAAAAAGGAGGCCGGCGGCCTCCTTTTTTGAAGCTTTAACTGTGATTAAGCCGCCAGTTTTGCTTTGGCCTGTTCGGCAAGCAGCGCAAACGCAGGCTTGTCAAACACCGCCAGATCGGCCAGCACCTTGCGGTCCAGTACGATCTCGGCTTTTTTCAGGCCGTTCATGAATACGCTATAACGCATACCGCACTCACGTGCAGCGGCGTTAATACGCGCAATCCACAAGGCACGGAATTGACGCTTGCGCTGACGACGGTCACGATAGGCGTATTGACCCGCCTTCATTACCGCCTGTTTGGCAATGCGGTAGACGTTCTTGCGCCGACCACGATAGCCTTTGGCCAGATCGAGGACTTTTTTGTGACGGGCGCGTGCCGTTACACCACGTTTTACTCTTGGCATGTCAAATCTCCTTTATGCGTAGGGCAACATGGCGCGAACGGAACGCATGTTGGTCGCATCGACCATCATGGTGCCGCGCAACTGGCGCTTGTTCTTGGTGGTTTTTTTGGTAAGGATGTGGCGTTTGAAAGCCTGACCGCGCTTCATACCGCCGTTCGCCAGCGCCTTGAAACGCTTGGCTGCACCCGACTTGGTTTTCATCTTTGGCATTGCAACAACTCCTGGTTTGGCATGACGCCGGGCAGTCTCACGACGAGACATTTAGGAACCCGGCCATCACTTCCTGTCTGCCCGGCAAGCACGCTTACCCGGCAGGTTTGCTGCTAAAACGCAGCAAATTCGTACTACACTTTCTTCTTTGGCCCCAGCATCATGACCATCTGACGGCCTTCCATCTTGGGAAACTGCTCAACCACAGCCAGATCGGCCAGATCGGCTTCAACCCGGCGCAATTGCGCCAGTCCGATTTCCTGGTGCGCCATCTCTCGACCGCGAAAACGCAACGTAACTTTGGCTTTATCGCCTTCGTCCAGGAAGCGGATCAGGTTACGCAACTTGATCTGATAGTCTCCCTCGTCAGTACCCGGACGAAACTTTACCTCTTTTACCTGAATCTGCTTCTGCTTGAGCTTGGCTTCATGCTGGCGCTTGCTCTGCTGGTATTTGAATTTGCCGTAATCCATTAAACGGCACACCGGCGGCTTGGCCTGCGGTGCAATTTCAACCAGATCAACTTCTGCCTCTTCGGCCATTCTCAGCGCTTCTGCTGCACTGACGATACCAAGCGGTTCACCTTCGATACCCACCAGTCGAATTTCCGACCCGGTAATTTCACCGTTGATGCGTGTTTCTTTATCCTGAGCGATAGCGACGACTCCTGAAAATCAAAATACAAGAGGAGTGAGAAAAGCCTCACTCCTCGCTGGGTTTGCGCTGCGCCACTTCATTTTTAAGCTTGAGAATCAGATCAGCCAACGCCATCTGACCCAAATCCTGACCACTGCGCGCGCGTACTGCGACGACGCCAGCGCTCATTTCCTTATCACCAACAATCAACTGGTAAGGCAGCTTTTGCAAACTATGTTCCCGAATTTTATAGGTTATTTTCTCATTTCTCAAGTCTGCCGTGACGCGCAGGCCGGCTGCGCGCAGCGCATCACGTATCTTTGCCGCGTATTCGGCCTGATGGTCGGTGATATTCAACACCACCGCCTGCACCGGTGCCAGCCACAGCGGGAAAGTACCCGCGTGGTGCTCGATGAGGATACCGATGAAACGCTCCATCGAGCCGACGATGGCGCGATGCAGCATCAGCGGCGTTTTGCGGGTATTGTCCTCGGCCACGTATTCGGCACCCAGGCGTTCCGGCAAATTGGGGTCGAGCTGGATCGTGCCGCATTGCCATAACCGCCCCAGACTGTCCTTCAGGGTAAATTCGATTTTCGGTCCGTAAAATGCACCTTCACCGGGCAGATACTCAAACGCCAGCCTGTTTTGATCGAGCGCCGCCGCCAGCGCCGACTCGGCCTTGTCCCAGTCGGCATCCGAGCCGATGCGTTTTTCAGGGCGCGTGGACAGCTTCACCAGCATGTCGTTGAAGCCGAAGTCGGCGTACACCGCCTGCAGCATCACGATAAAGTCCGATACCTCGGCTTGCACCTGTTCTTCGGTACAAAAAATATGCGCGTCGTCCTGGGTAAAACCGCGTACCCGCATCAGGCCATGCAGCGAACCAGACGGCTCATTGCGGTGACACGAGCCAAACTCAGCCATGCGCAGCGGTAAATCACGGTAGCTGCGCAAACCATGGTTGAAAATCTGCACATGGCCGGGGCAATTCATCGGCTTGACTGCGTATTCACGGTTTTCCGACGCGGTGGTAAACATGTTGTCGCGGTAGTTATCCCAATGGCCGGATTTCTCCCACATGCTGCGATCCATGATGGTGGGCGTGCGGACTTCCTCATAGCCATGGGCAACAAATTTTTCGCGCATGTACTGCTCGATCTGCTGCCAGATTACCCAGCCATTCGGGTGCCAGAACACCATACCCGGCGCTTCGTCCTGCATATGAAACAGGTTGAGCTGCTTGGCCAGCTTGCGGTGGTCGCGCTTCTCGGCTTCTTCAAGCCGGTACAAATAAGCGTCGAGGTCTTCTTTTTTCGCCCAGGCGGTACCATAGACACGTTGCAGCATTTCATTGCGATGGTCGCCACGCCAGTAGGCGCCGGCCACCTTCATCAGCTTGAAGTGCTTGAGCTTGCCGGTGGATGGCACGTGTGGGCCGCGACACA
>DZDB01000052.1 GCA_022736605.1 Sideroxydans lithotrophicus | reverse complement strand
TCTTTCAGCGCGGTTTCGGAAATCGCCATGGTGCCGGACAGGGAATGCAGCACGCCGACCTTGATGGTGGGCTTGCCCGCCGCCCACACCGGCAAACCGATTGCCGACAGCCCGGTGGCTGCGCCCAGCAAACCCAAATGTTTTAGAAACTCTCTGCGTTGTGTCATGTCGTCCCTTCCCTGTATGTAAATAACGAAACCGCAGCACACCGTCTGTGCGGGGGCATTGCGACAAAAGCAGGTTATATGCCAGTCAGGCACGCGGACGTGGCTTAGCGTTTATCTGACTGTTTTATATGGAAATGCCGCGTTTTAAGTGCTTTTTTGAAGGCGAAATCAGGCGGTAAGATTTATGACAAGCCGGTTAAAACCGCACCCAAAAAGCGCATCGTTGTGTACAACAGCCTCATTGTGGTGCGACTTTTCTGCCACCCGCTAGTGCCATGCAGAAACTGTTGTATAGCGCATTGCATACAACAAAACAAGATTAAATCCATGTAATTCAATCAGTTGCAATTCACTACCACTCCACCGGGCTAAAGAATAGCGCAAGACTGACCGAATGTTTCCAGTCCGGCATGGTTTCTGCAAGGCTGTCTCCCGTGATTATCGAACACGCTAGTCACCTCTATATAACCTGACCAGGGAGCCTTCAATGCAACTAGCCAAATTGAGTCGTTCAGCCATGCGTGCCTTGCCCAAACCCGCCACCCTGACCATGGCCTGCGGCCTGGCGCTGGCGGCCAGCCAAGTGTCGGCGGCCACCATCAACATGGGCGATGACGCGTCGTTCAGCATTGGCGCTGGTCTGCGCATGAGTTACGACAGCGTGGAGCGCGGCGCACCCAACGGCACCAGCCGTTCCAATGATTTCGTCATCGACAACGCGCGCATCTACCTCAGCGGGCGCGTCAACAAAATGATCGGCGCCACGCTGAACACCGAACGCAGTGGCTCGGGCAACACGCCGGACGGCATCCGCATCATGGACGCCTACGCACAGTTTGAACCGATGCCGGCATTCAACATCTGGGCCGGGCGCATGCTGCCGGCTTCCGACCGCGCCAACCTCGACGGGCCGTTTTACCTCAACGTGTGGGAATACCCGTTCGTGTCCAATTATCCCAACCTGGCGGTTGGCCGCGACAACGGTATCCAGGCCTGGGGCAAGCTGATGGCGAACAAATTCACTTATGTGGCGGGTGCCTTCAAGGGGCATAACAGCATCGCTGGCGGCTCCAACGAATCGGATCATTTACTCTATGCGGGGCGGCTGGCGTACGCCTTCTGGGATGCTGAACCGGCACCGGCGTACTACACCGGCAGCACCTATTACGGCTCGAATGACATCCTCACCGTGGGGATTGCCGGCATGTATGAAAAAGACGGCGTGGGCGTGGCTGCTGCGCCCGGCGATTACAAGGCCTACAACGTCGACGTGCTGATGGAGAAAAAACTCGGCGCTGGCGTACTGACGCTGGAAGGCGCGTATTACCGCTACGACCTCGGCGCGCTGGATTGCAACTCGGGTGAACCCGGCGCTCCTCTGTGCCCAGCTGCCGGTGCGGACGACAACGTCGGCGGACAGGTCAAGAGCAAGGCCTATTACGTCACCGCCGCCTATCTGATTCCCGGCAAGGTCGGCTGGGGTCAGTTCCAGCCCTACACACGCTACCAGAAACTCGACCGCGACGTCAGCAGCACCACCAAAACGCAGTGGGATCTGGGCGTCAACTACGTCATCAAAGGCCACAACGCGCGCATCACGGCGGTGTATTCCAGGGTAAAAGACGACCAGCTCAGCACACCGGACAGCAACAAGTTCATCCTCGGTACGCAGCTGCAGTTCTGACACCACGCTGCGGCACGGCGTGGTGTCGCCGTGCCGCTCACATCCCGATCTTTTCGAGCCAGGTTTTTACCCGGCTTTTTGGCGTGTCAGCGCCCTGATGCTGCCAGTACGCGGGGATTGTCTCGCGGTAGCGCCGGAACACCAGATTCGCCACCAGCGCGCTCCAGCCGGTCTGGTGCGCCGCACCCAGTCCCTGTCCGGTTTCGCCATGAAAATATTCGTGGAACAGCAGCAAATCCTGCCAGTGCGGGTCATGCTGATGCGGGCTGTCCGGCGCAAAGGCGGGGATCAGACCAGTTTCATTGCGCCGGAAAATGCTGACCAGACGCTCCGCTATCAGCGTGGCGATGTCGCGCAGGTGCAGGCTGTCTGCGCTTAGTGCTGGCACCGCCAGGGTGAAGCCATCACCGAGGTAACGCTGGTATTTTTCCAGCGCCTGCACCAGCAGGTAATTGGTCGGCAGCCACACCGGGCCGCGCCAGTTGGAGTTGCCGCCGAACAGCGCCGTGGTCGATTCACCCGGCTCGTAATGCATGATGGCGGCGCCAATCCCGGGCAACTCACCCAGATGCTGTTGCGTGGCATGCAGTCTGGACACGCTGCGCACGCCATGCGGAGACAGGAACTGCGCGCTGTCCAATAGCCGCTGCAAGATGCGCGGCAGCTTGGCGGCGCTGACCAGCGCCAGCAGGTGTTCGCCCCGCTCATTCACCGTGGCCGGACAGGCACAGATGGCGTGGCCGTCAAACAGGCCACCGGCGTGCTGGTTCAATAGCCCGGTGAAACGCGGCACGTGTTGCAGCAGGCGCTGATCCAGCACTTCCGAAGCGAACAGCGGTATCAGGCCGACACAGGAAAACACGTCGATGCGGTGCTCGCTGCCGTCCGGGCTGACCACCAGGTCCTTGTAAAAACCATCGGTCTCGTCCCACAGGCTCTCACTGCTGCCGATGTAGCCTGAAATCGCATTGGCAATCGCCAGGAATTCGCTGTAGCACTGGATCGCGATGGCCTCATAGCTCGCATCCTCGGTGGCGATTTCAAGTGCGATGACGGTAAGATTGAGCGAGAACATCGCCATCCAGCCGGTGGCGTCGGCCTGTTTCAGCGCAAATCCGGCGGGCAGCGGCTGCGAACGGTCGTACACCGAGACATTGTCGAGGCCGAGAAAGCCGCCCTCGAAAATATTGTTACCATCGCTGTCCTTGCGGTTGATCCACCAGGCGTAGTTGAGCAGCAGCTTGTGCAGCACGCGCTTGAGAAAAGCCGTGTCGCCAACGCCGCGCTGCACCCGTTCAGCGCGGAACAGTTTCAGCGCACCCATTGCATGCACCGGCGGATTGGTATCGCCGAACGCCCATTCATAAGCCGGAATCTGCCCGCCCGGATGCAGGTAGGTTTCGCCCAGCAGCACTTCGATCTGCTGCTTGGCAAAATCGACATCGACCAGCGCCAGCGCCGCGCTGTGAAAAGCCAGATCCCAGGCGGCAAACCACGGATACTCCCAGCTATCCGGCATGGAAATAATGTCGGCCGACTTGAAGTGCCGCCAATGCTGATTGCGGCCACGCTGGTGCGGCGACGGCACCACGCCGTCGCCGTCGAGCCAGCGCGCCACATCGTAATGAAAAAACTGCTTGTTCCAGATCAGGCCGGACAGCGCCTGGCGCATGATGCGATGATCCTGCGGCGCGGCGTCGGGCAGCAGCGTGTGATAGAACTCGGTGGCCTCGGACTGGCGTTGGCTGAAGCGCCGCTCACGCTGGGAAAACGGCGCGACCAGCGCCTCGGCCGACAGCGTCATATCGATGTGCGCGCTGTGCCCGGCGGCCAGCGTGAGCTGATGCAGTGCGGCACATTTGGTGCCAACCTGCGCCGGGTTCACCGCCGTCGTGTCGCCGTTTACCAGATAGCGGTGAAACGCATCCTTGACGTAGGGCGTGGCGTTGGCAGCGCCCCACAGGCGCTCGGTATTGCTGCTGTTTTCCGTAAACAGCAGCTGCGCCGCATGCTGGCCATAGAGGTGATAACTGCCCAGACTGGGATGCCCGGCATGCACCGCCCAGTGGCTGCCAACCGGCGCAGCAGCCACACGCAGGCTGGGGCGTTCGGCATCCGCATCCCAATCCCAGCTATTGCGAAACCACAGTTGCGGCAACAGGTGCAGCGTGGCGGCATCCGGCGCGCGATTCGACACGGTGATGCGGATGTGGATTTCGGTCGGGCTGGCTTTGGCGTAGCACACCTCGACATCCCAGTAGCGCGATGCTGCGAACACGCCGGTATCGATCAGGCTATAGGGTGGGTCGAGGCGACTGCGGCGCGCGTTTTCCGCCACCAGATCGTCATACGGAAACGCGGCCTGCGGGTATTTGTACAGATAGCGCAACCAGGCGTGTGACGGCAGTGCATCGACATAAAAGTAGCACTCCTTGACGTCCTCGCCGTGGTTGCCTTCATTGCCATTCAGCCCGAAAGCGCGCTCCTTGAGGATAGTGTCGCGCCCATTCCACAACGCCAGCGCGAAACACAGACGCTGCTGCGCGTCGGAGATGCCACCCAGGCCGTCTTCGCTCCAGCGATACGTCCGGCTACGCGCGTCATCATGGCTGAAATAGTCCCAGGCACGGCCGTCACTGGAATAGTCCTCGCGCACTGTGCCCCACGCGCGTTCGGCCAGATACGGCCCCCACAAATGCCAGTCTGCACTGCCATTGCGCTGGTTTTCCAGACGTTGACGCTCGGCGTTCAGCGGTGCTGTCATTGATCTGCCTCCCGGTTGATCCGCCACCAGCATGCCAGCGTACACGCCACGCTCCACGCCTGCGCCGGGGTGCCGCCGGGCGCATGCGGCGCAGCGCCGTCAAATACTTCCGACACGTTGCCCAGCCCGGCGTCGAACAGGTGATCGCCAATCGCCGACAGGCGCAGATTCGCCAACGCATGATCGCCGCCGAGCCGGTATTCAGCCCAGACAAAATGAGGCAGCAGCCACGCCCACGCTGTGCCCTGATGGTAGGCGGCATCGCGCTGTTGCAGGTCGCCGCGATAATACGGCTGATAATCCGCGTGCGCCGGACTGAGTGAGCGCAGCCCATACGAGGTCAGCAGTTGCTGCCCGACCACCGCCACCACAGCGGCTTGCTGGGCGGCGTCGAGCGGGCTGTGGGTCAGGCTGACGGCAAAAATCTGATTCGGACGCACGCGCGCATCATCGCCCGCTTCCCCCGCCAGCACGTCGTACAGGCCGCTGCCATCCGCTTTGACAAAGCGCACAAAGCCCTGTTTTGCCTGCGCCGCCAGTGCCACATAGCGACTGGCGTCGCGCTTGATCTGACGCGCAAATTCAGCCATCACGCACAAGGCGTTGTACCACAGCGCGTTGATCTCAACCGGTTTGCCAATACGCGGCGTCACCACCTGCTCACCGATTTTGGCATCCATCCAGGTCACCTGCAGCCCGGTCTCTCCGGCATGCAGCAAGCCGTCCGCCGGGTCGTGCGCAATGCCGAGCCGGGTGCCTGCCTGATACGCGGCAATAATTTCAGCCAGGCTGGCGTAGACGCGTTTGAGCGCGGTTTTATCGCTACTCAGTGCGTAATAGGCGCGCCACGCCTCGATATACCAGAGCGCAGCGTCTGCACTGTTGTAAACTGCCGCACCCGAATTCTCAAAATAATTAGGCAACAGACCGTCGCGCAGATGCTGGGGAAGCGTCTCCAGAATGTGCCGTGCCGCATCCAGCCGCCCGGTCGCCAGCGTCAAGCCCGGCAAGGCAATCAGGGTATCGCGGCCCCACTCGCCAAACCACGGAAAACCGGCAATCACCGCCTCGCCGTCAACCCCGCCCGGGCGGCGCGCAAACAGGAAGCTGTCGGCAGCCAATACCAATTGCCGCACCCAGGACGGTGCGTCGATGTAAGCCGGGGCGTTGACTTCGGCACGCCGCAACAGCGCCAGGTCATGCGCCTGATGCCGACGCAAAGCTTCGGTCAGATACGGCGACGCCTCGGCGTCGAGCGACACCACCAGCCCGACACCCTCATCGGTATAGAGTGTCAGCTCGGCTTCACCCACGCACAGATGCGCATCACGGTCGTCCAGACCGCGCGCACGCTCCTGCGGTAAATCAAAATTTTCCACCCAGACATGACGCGAACTGAGCGTGCCGCCCTGCGCCTGGATATGCAGGTCGAACACGCCCGACTGGTGCACCCGCAAACGCGTCGCCTGTGCATCAATTTTCGGATTAAAACTGCCCGGCGCAGACGTGTGGTGATGATCGCGCGCGTTGGCCAGCAGGCTGACGCGCAGCTTCAACATCCGGCTAAGCGGTGTCAGCAAGCGCCACATTACATAAGTCGTGTGCGCACCCTGCTCCATCCAGATGCGCTGCTCAAGCTGGATGTCGCCCAGCGCATAGCGCCACACCGGCACCCGCCCGTCCAGATAAAACGATTCAAGATAGAGACAGCCGTGCGGATCAACCGCCCCACCCGTCCAGCGATTGCTGCACAGCGGCACGCTGAGCGCACCATCCACCAGCCAGGCATCAGCTTTGGCACACAGCAGATAACGCGCCTGCGAAGTCGGCAGCGGCGCCACCAGCAAACCGTGATAACGCCGCGTCAGCGTGCCCGCCAGCGTACCCGCCGCATAACCACCCAGCCCGTTGGCCAGCCACCATTCGCGCTGCTCGGCCTGCGCCAGGTCGCCACACACGGCACGGCCAAACCGGATGAAGTTGGGTAATTCCATGAATTCTTCCACAACGCCATGCACGGACACCACGCGCGCATCAATGCCACGCGCGGCCGTACTTATTCCTCCTTGGTCAATTCATCTCGACTTTCCTGACAGCGCACCCTGATTCCAAAAAAACCCACCCCGGCACGTAACGAATGGCGACGTCAGTGTCTGGTGCGTATGTCACGGAAAGCGCGCAGCGAAAGCCACGTCGTTACACTATAGACCCGGAATAAAGACAATGATCACGACAAATCAGCGGATCGAACGCTGCAGTTGCCGCAAAAGAATCGCAACATGTAAAAATGCGCCCGATCGGGCGCATTTTTATTTTTACTGCTGACGCTTGAACAAACTCAATGCACCGTTCACATTTTTGCCAGCACCCCTTTGGCATCTTCCAGCCCAGGAAACGGCGTATTCGCAGCAACCGCTAGCTGCAAATGGGTTTTGGCGGCTTGCATATCGCCATTTTTATAGAACAGCATGCCGAGGTGGTACTGGAAGATCGCAATTTTAGGCGCCGCTGCTACCGCCTTTTCCAGTATCGGCTGAGCACGGGCATAGTCACCCGATTTGACGTAGAGCCATCCCAGTGTGTCGAGATACACCGGATTGTCGGCATTGGCAAAGCGCTGCGCCAGCACCAGTGCCCGCGCCAGACTGGCCTTGTCACCCTTGTTGTCGGTCAGAATCGACGCGAGGTTATTGGCGATCACGTCATTGTTCGGCGTGGTCTTCAAGATGCTTTCGTACTCGGCGATGGCCTTGTCATAATCACCCGTTTTCTGATAAATCTCGGACAGCGATGCACGTAGCTGCGCATTATCCGGAATTGCCGTCAACCCTTGCTGCAATGCCTGGGTTGCCGCCTGGGTATCGCCGCCGATCAGCGCAATTTTCGCCAGCGCAATATAAGCCGCCGGATTTTTGGGGCTGAGGCTCACCACCTTGCGGAACGCGGTATTTGCCTCGGCGTATTTTTTCTGATTGGCATACAGGCTACCCAGCAGGGTATACGCAGTCACGTTGTTTGGCGTGGCCTGGATAGCCTGATTGATACGCGCCAGCGCCTGGTCGGTTTTACCCTGCATCGCCAGCGAATTCACCAGCGCCGACAACGCCTCGGCCGACTGCGGCGCTTTTTGCAGCGCAGTTTCGAATTCAGTCGCCGCCTGGGCGAATTTCTTCTGCGCCTGGTAAATAATGCCCAGCTGGTAATACCCGACCGGCTGATTCGGCAACGCCGCCTTGAGTTTGTTCATGGCAGCTTCGGCATTCGGCCAGTCCTGTTTCGCCGCGTAGATTTCCGCCTGGGTTTGCATCGCAGCGGCATTTTTCGGGTCTTGCGCCAGCACCGCGTCCATGTCTTTCAGCGCAGCGTCATAGTCCTTCTGCGACGCCAGGAAATTGGCCCGGGCAAAACGGATGTCCAGCTTGTCCGGATACAGCTGCACCGCATTGTCAAACGTATCGCGCGCCAGTTGCGGCTCCTTGTTGAGCAGATGCGCCTTGGCCAGCAGGCTGAGAATCTGCACTGAATCCGGCTGCGCTTTCAGCACGCTGCGGAAGTCGATGATCGCGTCCTTGGCATCGCTGCGTGACAGCTCAATCTTGCCGCGCAACAGCAAGGCGTCATTGTCCTGCGGATTCAGTTTGAGCACGTCTGCGATCAGCTTTTCGGCTTGCGGGATTTTTCCGGCAGCCAGCTGCAGGCGTGCGCTCTGGGCCATGGCCTTGGTGCCATCCGGCCCGGCCTTGTCCAGCTCGGTAATCGTTTGAAACACCGCCAACGCCTGAGCCGGCTTGCCCATCGCCTCATACAGCTTGGCCAGACCAAAACGGATTGGATAGGACTTGGACTGCGGCGTTTTCTGGATCATTGCCAGCAGCTCTTTCTCGGCTGCCGGGCCACTCCGGCGAGACGCCAGAAATTCAGCCAGCAGCAAATCACGCCTGATATCCTCAGGATCGGCCTGAATCGCGTCACGCAATACTTTCTCGGCCTTGTCCAGTTGATTCAACCCCGAATAAAACGTCGCCAGCGTGATGCGGTATTCCAGCTTCTTCGGATCCAGCGCAATAACGTTCTGATACAACTGTTCGGCTTTAGTGAAGTCCTTGGCCTGCAGCGCGAGTTTCACCCGATCCAGACGCAACGAGACATTTTTTGGATTGGCCTGAATGCCTTGATCCAGCACGGCCTGAGCCTTGGTGTTATTACCCTGCTTGCTGTACAGGAAAGCCAGCAGGCTGATGGCATCGTCCTGCGCCGGGTTGGCCGCGACCACGCGGCTGGCTTCCGCTATGGCACCGTCGATGTCGCCTTTACGCATCATCAGCGCGGCTTTCAGCGTCTGGCCCGCAGGGTCGTTGGGTTGTTTTGCCAGTATCTCGCTGACCATCTTTTCTGCCTTGGCGGTATCGCCCGTCAGCAGGTAAATCCGCCCCAGCTTGGCTTTGGCCAACAGGTAATTGGGGTTAAGCTCGACCGCCTTGAGATAGTTCCCATAGGCTTTCGGCCAGGCCTGCTGCTGCTCTTCGATCTCGCCCATCAGGTAGTAGCCATCGGCATTTTTTGGATCGAGCTGCAATACGTTCTTTGTTTCCACCCGCGCCTTGTCATAATCCGCTTCGGTGTAGAAAGCCTTGGCTTTCTCCAGATGTTCGGCAGTGCGCTCGGCCTTGCTGCCACATCCGGATAAACCCAGCGACGCAGCCAGCAACAACGCAATCAATACACCACTTTTTCTTGCAGCACTCATCCCAACTTCCTCCGTAGACTAATTCGATTATTTTGATGTCAATTGCATTAAGCCATTGCGCCCCGCGCCAGCAGCGCCAGCAGCGCCGCAGAAATTACCCAGCGCATGATATTCCAACGACGCCCGGTATTGGTCAACACCAGCTCGATGGCATAAAAGAGAATAATCAGTTTGGCGACTTCCACCCCGACGTTTGCGCCGCCCAGCTTGAGCAAATGCAGGTCGGGCAGATTCGGCACCACCAGGGCAATGAAAATAATCAGATAATCCATCGTCGTGCCGCTGAATGTATCCGTGCGCGAGAAGCGAAATCCGATGGCAATCGATACCACCAGCGCGCCCAGCAGCACGTTCCTGAGCAGCGCAAAATCCCCCAGCACCCCTGGCGCAATCTGTGCCAGATAAACGACTATCGCCAGCGTGATATAAGCGACAGCCCGCTCGATGGTATGAAAAGGCTTGCCGTGACGCTTGAAATAAGTCAGGCACATCACCAGCAGCAACACCCCTGCCAGCCAGGCGATATCCTGAGACACCCGCTCCACCAGCAAAGCACCCAGCACCAGAAACACCGCGATGACGCTCACCGTGAAATAGAATACGGCTTTCAACAGCCGGTCGTCCTGACGCAGCCAGGCCAGCCAGCGCTCGATCGACAAACGGTCGGACACGTCCTTTTGTACATGCACGCGCCAGCCAAGCATATTGGCCAAACGAAAAAAAACGATCACCGCAGCGCACAGTAGCAGGTACACCGACACCACCAGGCCATCCGGCTGATAACGCAGGAAATAGGCGCCCAGCACAAACAGTGACTGGATGAAATAAATCAGAAACACCGCTTCATAATGGGTGAACCCCAGCGCCAGCAATTTGTGATGAATGTGGTTTTTGTCCGGTGAAAACGCCGAACGCCGCTCGTACACGCGCTGGCCGATGACCATTACGGTGTCGAGTACCGGCAGGCCAAGCAACATCAGGGCAACCGCCGGGCTGAGCATCGGGTTGACCTGCTGGGTCAACAGAATAACCAGCACGCCAGCAGAAAATCCCAGAAACTGGCTGCCACCATCGCCCATAAAAACCCGCGCCGGGTAAGTGTTGTAACGCAAGAAACCAAGGATGCTGCCCATCACCGACACGGCAATCAGCACCACCGGCGTGCCATCCACCATAAACGCCAGAATCGCGATCATGCCCAGACTCAGCAGCGTCGTGCCCCCCGCCAATCCATCCAGCCCGTCCGCCAGATTGATGGCATTGGTAATGCCCAGCAAGGCAAACACCGTCAGCGGAATGGCCAGATAATCCGGCAATATCTCAACATTCCAGAACGGCACGTAGCGAATGCTGATATCACCGTAGATCACGACGATCAGCACCGCCAGTATCTGGCCGAGAAATTTCACCCGGTAGTCCAGATTGCTGCGGTCATCCCAGACGCCAAACAGCAGGATGATGATGGCGCCGACAAGAATGGCCGCAATCTGCGTCTGTGGCATCAGCCATACCGCCACCGGCAGCATGGCGCCAATCACCATGGCAACGCCACCGATGCGTGGAATCGCCGCGCTGTGGACCTTGCGCGCATCCGGCAAATCCACGATGCGCCAGCGCACTGCCAGCCGCATCAGCGGCTGAATCAGCACCATCGTCATGAACACGGCGATGATGAATCCGAAAAACACAATCACTGCGGATTCCTAATCCGGCACATACGCTTTGAGCTGCGGCGTCACCGCACGGGCAAAATTGGCAAGGCGCTCATCCGCAGCCTGCATGCTCTGCGTGCTGTTCACTGAAGTCGTGAGGCGGATCATTGCGCCGTCAGTGCGGTTACGTGTCAGCGCATCCCAGAACAGCCACCATTTCACCAGATACTCGTTGGTAATCACCCGCCCCCGCTGCTGGAACCAGTAATAGACCAATTCCCTGTCGTCACCCTTCTGGATCACCACCCGGTTGACCTGCAACGGATGGCCGTTGACCGTTGCACCCGCAATGGTAAGCTGCGTCAGCGCCGACATGACCCAGCCATCGCCCGGAATGCAGGAACGTGGCGAGTGCGCCGATACCCCCTTGCGCTGTGAAGCGTAATAAGCAACGTAGAAATTAATGCCATGACGGTTGCGGTCGGCATAATCGATCATGGCGTAATCGGTAAATTTAAGCGCATCAATATAGATCTGATCCAGACGTCCATCACGCCCTTTCCACTCACCAACCTGCAGCGGAAACCCAGCGAACAGCTGACGTTGCGGCGGTACCTCAACCCGGGTGGGCAACGCAGTGGACAGCACCGCCACCACGGCCAGCAAGGCGATTGAGGCAACAAACGATTTGGGCAGCTGACGCGGCTGGACTTGCGCATCCGCTGGTGTTGGCTCAGGGAAATCCAGCCCGAACGCCTCGCGCAACGGCATTTTATTCTTGCCGAT
>DZDB01000002.1:20033-39949 GCA_022736605.1 Sideroxydans lithotrophicus | reverse complement strand
CCGCGCCTGATGCACGCGTTCGCCAATCTGTGCCGGGTTGCTACATGCCTGCGCTATGGCGGCAGCATCGACGCTTTGCGCGGCTGCCAGCGCACGGCGCAGGTGGTCGGCACTGGGATAATCGACGGTTTCAAAGCCGGGGCGACCACGCGCGTCGCATTCGCACGCTTGCAAAAATGCCTCGAAGCGTGCCGGGCGGCGCAGGGCGTCGGTGGCTTCGAGCATTTTCAGGAGAGTATCGGGACGCAGTTGCAGGGCGCGGTGGGCGTCGCCGTGATAGCGCGCGGTGATGCGTGCCAACTCGGCGCAGTCACTGGGCACACGCAGGCGGTTGCATAACGCCTTGACCAGATCAACGCTGCGCGCTTCATGGCCATGGTGGCGCGGCCATTCGGCGGGTGGCGTGGTGCCTTTGCCGAGGTCGTGGGTGAGCGCGGCAAAGCGTACCGGCAGACTGTAGCCTTGCGCGGCGGCGTAATCCACCACCAGCATGACGTGCACGCCAGTGTCGATTTCGGGATGATGTTGCGGCGGTTGCGGCACACCGAACAGGCGATCGACTTCGGGCAGGATACGCGCCAGTGCGCCACTCGCGCGCAGCGTTTCGAACATGCGTGACGGCTGCGCTTCCAGCAGGCCGCGCGCGAGTTCCTGCCAGACGCGTTCCGGCACCAGATGGTCGATTTCACCATTGGCCACCATGTCGCGCATCAATTGCAGGGTTTCCGGTGCGATGCTGAAATCGCCAAATCGCGCCATGAAACGCGCCACGCGCAGGATACGCACCGGGTCTTCGACGAAGGCGTCGCTGACGTGGCGCATCACGCGTGCCTGAATATCCGCAACACCGCCGTACGGGTCGATCAGGGTGCCGTCGTCATCCTGCGCGATGGCGTTGATGGTCAGGTCGCGGCGCGCCAGGTCCTGTTCCAGCGTGACTTCGGGGGCGGCGTGGATGATGAAACCCTTGTAGCCCGGTGCGGATTTGCGCTCGGTGCGCGCCAGCGCATATTCAGCGTGGGTTTTAGGGTGCAGAAATACCGGAAAATCCTTGCCGACCGGCTGGTAGCCGAGCGCGACCATGGCTTCCGGCGTGGCGCCGACCACGACGTAATCGCGGTCTTTGACCGGCAAGCCGAGCAGCGCGTCGCGCACTGCCCCGCCTACCGTGTAGATTTTCATGGCATTTAACGCCCGGCGCGGTGGCGAAAACCTTCGTAGCGCCCGCGCGGGTTGGTGTCGTTGAGGTATTCAGGCACGATGGCTTCGAGCCCCGCAGGCTTGAAATCTGGCGGCGGGTTGCCCGCGCACACGTTATCGACCTGCATGGCGTAATAGTTGTCGCGCGTCATCAATGGTTTACCTGGCTTGTATTCCATCGCCCAGGCTTGCAGGTAGGACAACTTGTTGCACAGCGGCATGATGCGCGGGCTGTGGCCGATGGTCGTGCCGGTGAATTCAACCAGTTCCGCCAGTGTGTACACCTTGGGGCCGCACACGTCGTAGGTCTGGCCAAAGCTGTTGATGTTGTCCAGCGCGTTGACGAAGGCGTGCGCGACGTCTTCAACCCACACCGGCTGAAAGCGCGCCTGCGCGTTGGCCAGCGGTAGGACCGGGAAGGTTTTGCATAAGCCCGCAAACAGCGTCAGGAAGCTGTCGCCACGCCCGAATATCACCGACGGCCGGAAAATGGTCGTGTACAAGCTGGCGCCGTGGACGAATTTGGGGCCGTTCAGGTACCAGTTTTCGTTGTCGGAATGCGGCAGGCCAGCTTCGCGCACCAGCGCTTCGCCGATGCCTTTGGAACGCTGATAGGCGCTGTCGGACGTGCCCGACGCGCCGAGTGCGCTCATGTGCAGCACGCGCTGGATGCCATTTTCGACACAGGCGTTGATGACTTTGCGCGGCAGTTCGATATGGATGCGCTGAAAATCACCGCGCCGCGCGCTGGGTAAATCCACACGTCCCGGATTTTTTTCATGCAGGATGCCGACCAGGTTGATGACTGCATCCATCCCGCCAAAATGCAGTTTGAGTTGCGCCGGGTCGTGGATATCGGCGTCGATCACGTCCACCGTAGGCAACACGATCAAGTCCTTGGAACGCTCGCGGTTGCGTGTCAGCACGCGCACGTTGCGCCCTTGGGCAGCCAGCATGCGCACGATATTGGCACCGACAAAACCACTGCCGCCAAGGACACAGATATTTTTGAATTTCATGCTGAATTCCGCTTGAGTTATGTCACAAAGCCGTGGATTTTAACCTAAAAATCCCGGCTGGCTGCTGTTCCCGCCTTATTGGTCACAAGCGGGTGCGTTTTCATCCTTGCCGCCACAGCGAACCGGGCTGGCTTCACCGGCGATCATGCCGAGCCGGGCTTTCAGCGAGGTGTTCGACTGGCCGAAACTGCGCGCATAGTAAACCGCGTTGTACATGACTTTTTTAACGTAGTCGCGGGTTTCGCTGAACGGGATGCTTTCGGCGTAAATCGCGCCTTCCATGGTGCTGTCACCACGCCAGCGCCGGGCACGCCCAGGGCCTGCATTATAGGCAGCGGTCGCCAGCACCGCCGAATCATCCAGCCCCTGCTGGATGGTTTTCAGGTAATACATGCCGAACTGCATGTTGGTATCGAGATCATGAATCGTGCCTGCCTGGAAATGCTTCAAGCCCAGTTTCGTGGCGATCCAGCGCGCCGTCGCCGGCATGATCTGCATCAAACCGGAGGCGCCCACGCCGGATTTGGCCTGCGAGACAAAGCGGCTTTCCTGCCGCATCAGGCCGTATACCCAGGCCTCGTCCAGCCCGTATTGTTTGGCGTAAATTTTTGCCGTATCGCGATACGGCGCAAGAAATCGCAGATCAAAATCGTGCAACTGGCGAGTACGGTTGGCAGTATTGATGGCACGGTCTATCCAGTTGTTCTGGCGCGCCAGTTCAGCAGCAGCGAGCAAGCGGCGGTCGTCATAATTTCGCGTCGCCCAGTTCCACTCGGTATTGGCGTCAAAACGCAAATCCAGCTTGTACAACATGAGCGCACGCTGAATGTCGACTACCCGTGCCATGCTTGCCACTTCATCGCTGGAAACCTTGAAATTGACTGCGGGCGCACCCAACGCCGGGCCGAGCTCCTCCTCGGCCAGCTGCCCGTAAAAATCATGTTCAAGCGACAGCGGTGCCAACAACGTATTGGCCTGTACCAGCTTGCCTTGCTGTTTATAAGCGCGCGCCAGCCAGTAGCGCCAGGCGGGTTCGTTACGCACCGCCGGGCTCATCGCGTCGATGCCCGATAGCACCGCTGACCAGTTGCCCAGACGCAGCGCCGTGCGCACTTTCCAGCCCAGCAGTTCATCGTTCATGCCAACAGGTGTGGCGCGCTCAAACCACGTCAATGCAGTCGGCAAATGCTGGCGTGCACCAAACAAACCAATCTGACCCCACAGGTAATGTTGTTCTGGCAGCGTAAAGCGGGCGCTGATCCCTTGCCATAGGTCGGCGGCATTTTGTGCGTCCTTACGTGCCATGCGGCTGATGGCATAGAGTGCCAGCTCACGGTCTTTGCGTTGGTCAAGTACCAGCACGCGACTGTTCAGCAGGCTTTCCGGCGCGCCAGTGGCACGGTCAAGCAGGCGCGTAGCAGGGCGCTGCGCTGCCGGCAAATAGGTAATGAGCGCTTTGGCCAGCGTGGGGTTACCCGCCCCCAATGCCAGCCGGATACGTTGCCAGATATCGTCATCGCTGATGAGATTGTCGGCAATCAACTGCGAAAACAGTGGTGCGCAGGCAGTTGGCAGGTCTTTGCCCGCGAGCCACAGCGCAACGCCATCCTTCAACGCCAGCATTTCACCGGCCGCCAACCGCGCGCGAACCGCATAACACTGCAGACTGCTGTCGGTTTTGACCAGCAGAGGGAATTCATTGCGATACGTCACCCAATCCTGGTTTTGTCCGAGCAGGCGCAGCCAGTCACCGCGCAGGCGATCCGACAGCGCGCTGTCGGTGTTGCGTCCGATGAAATCACGAATTTCATCCGCGCTGGCGTCTTTCAGCCGCTTCGACAGCGCCCAGTATTGAACATACGGTAGCAGCACCGAGGTTTTTAGACGTTCGGCATAGACACTCAGTTGCGCGATGTCGCCGCTGCGATAAGCCTCGCGCGCGGCGAGAAAATCGCTGCTTTCATCCGCCCTGGTCACGCCCGGCAAACCAAGCGCCAGCATCAGGACGAGCCCGACTACCGCGTGCAGATTGATACCGCGCCGTGCCCACCCATAACGCAAGCAAATCATCCGCATCAGCTTAAAAACAGCGTGTAGGCGGGGTTCTGGCTTTCATCCCAATAGCGATAGCCCAATTGATCGAGCGAGGCCAGAAAATCCGCCTGCTCGCTGGGCGGCACCTGAATCCCGACCAGCACGCGGCCATAATCGGCACCGTGATTACGGTAGTGAAACAGGCTGATATTCCAGTGCTGGCTCATGCTGTTGAGAAAACGCATCAGCGCACCCGGCCGTTCGGGAAACTCGAAGCGGAACACCTGTTCGTGCTCGACCTGCGGGGCGTGTCCTCCAACCAGATGGCGCACATGCAGCTTGGCCATTTCGTTATCGGTGAGGTCTTCCGCAGTCAGTCCGTTTTCACGCAGCATCGCGACCAGTTGTGTCGCCTCTTCACGATTGGCAACCTGTACACCGGCGAATACGTGAGCGGCTGTGGTATCTGAATAGCGATAGTTGAATTCGGTAATATTGCGCGTGCCCAGCAGGGTGCAAAACGCCTTGAAACTGCCCGGCGTTTCCGGAATCGTGACTGCCAGCACCGCTTCGCGCCGCTCGCCCAGCTCGGCGCGCTCAGCAATGTAGCGCAGCCGGTCGAAGTTCATGTTGGCACCGCTGGCTATCGCCACCACCGTTTTATCCCGGCCTTCGCGCGCACACCAGACCTTGGCACCGGCCACGCTGAGCGCACCAGACGGTTCCAGAATCGAGCGTGTATCTTCGAATACATCTTTAATCGCGGCACAAATAGTGTCGTTGTCCACACGGATGATTTCATCCACATATAGCTGAACAAGCCGAAAATTTTCAGCGCCAACCTGCTTCACCGCCACGCCGTCAGCAAACAGCCCGACTTGCGACAGCAGCACACGTTTGCCCTGCTCCAGAGAGCGCGCCATGGCGTCTGCATCTTCTGGCTCCACGCCAATGATCTTGATGTCCGGCTTGACGCTTTTTACATATGCCGCCACCCCGGCAATCAGTCCACCGCCGCCAACCGGCACAAAGATGGCGTCGAGTGCACCGTTATGCTGGCGCAGGATTTCCATCCCCACCGTGCCCTGCCCGGCAATCACATCAGTGTCGTCATACGGATGGACAAAAGTCGCGCCGCTGGTTTCCGCCAGCATCCTGGCGTGGGCATACGCTTCGTCGTAGGAATCACCGAACAGCACTGCCGTGGCGCCGCGCGCCTTGACCGCATTGACCTTGATCTGTGGTGTCGGCAACGGCATGACAATGGTGGCCACGCAGCCGAGCTTTTGCGCCGCCAGTGCCACGCCCTGCGCATGGTTACCGGCCGACGCGGCAATCACCCCTGCGGCCAGCGCAGCAGGCGACAAGCGCGCCATCTTGTTGTAGGCACCGCGCAATTTAAATGAAAACACGGGTTGCAAATCTTCGCGTTTGAGCAGCACCCGGCTATGAATGCGGGCCGACAGACTGGGTGCCAACTCGAGCGGAGATTCGATGGCGACGTCGTAAACGCGGGAAGTGAGGATGCGGACCAGATAGTCGTCGGAAGCGTGTTCGGTTGACATGATGCAACGGCGAATAATGAACAGCGCTCAAGATTAGCAGGCTTTGCCGGGTTTGTGAAAAATGCCGATTCTGGCTATCCTCACGGTTTTGCTGCAATTGAAAGAAAATATAATGACCCTATCGCAGGATGAACTCAAACAAGCGGTCGCACGCGCCGCAATCGAACACGTACCGCAAGGCATCATCGGCGTCGGCACCGGCTCGACCGCCAACTTTTTCATCGACGAACTGGCCAGAATCAAAAACCGTATCGACGCCGCCGTCGCCAGCTCGGAAGCCACCGCCAACCGCCTGCGCGCGCACGGTATTGAAGTAGTCGACCTGAACAGCGTCGACGGCATGGAAATCTATGTGGACGGCGCGGATGAAATCACCCGGCACATGCACATGATCAAAGGCGGCGGCGGTGCATTGACACGCGAAAAAATCGTCGCCGCATGCGCCAATCAATTCATTTGCCTGGCCGATTCGTCCAAATTGGTGGACGTGATGGGTAACTTTCCGTTGCCGGTCGAAGTCATCCCGATGGCGCGCAGCTATGTGGCGCGCGAGTTGGTCAAGCTGGGTGGACAGCCGAAACTGCGGGAGGGGTTTACCACCGACAACGGCAATGTGATTCTGGACGTGCAAGGCTTGCGCATCATGAATCCGGTTGAGCTTGAAAGCCAGATCAACCAGATCGTCGGCGTGGTCACCAATGGCTTGTTTGCGCGCCGCCCGGCGGATGTGTTGCTGCTCGGCACCGCTGACGGCGTCAAGACAATGACCGCTGCTTAATCTTCCGTTCCTTCACCCGGCGCGGGTTTATCCGTGTCGGGTATGCGGTAGCCTTCATTGGCCCATTGACCAAGATCAACCAGGCGACAGCGCTCGGAACAGAACGGCCTGAACGCGCTTTCCGGCGTCCATTTAACCCGTGCGCCACAAGTTGGGCAGCTAACAACGACAGGGTTTTTCACAGGTTGAAGAAGGTCAATTCAAACGCCACATCGCTGTCACACAGGTGTGGTCGCCCACTGCCGAGGGTCATGAAACGGATATTAAGGGCATATTTATTGGCACTGATCTCCGGTGCGCAAGGCAACTCGCGACTCAGATTAATCCGCAACATCTGCGCGGTTTTACCCGCCAGCATTTGCTGATACGCGCCACCGTAGGCGATATGGTGCGCAGGCTTGCCACTTTCGCGTAGCAGTTTAAGCACCACGCTCAGGCCGTCATAGATCGGCAGCATTGGATTGCACCATTCGGCCAATTCGGCCTGCCGCCTGGATGCAGGCTGGTGCAACCAGTAGTGGTATGCCGGCAAATCGAATTCGCAGGCACCGCCCGGGATACTGGTACGCTGCTTGATCGACATCAACCACTCGTTATCGCGCAGGTGCTGGCCGAGTTTGCCGGGAATGGCGTGAATCTCGCTCATGCAACGGCAGATTTCAGCCAGCACATCATTGAGCCTATCCTCAGAAATAGCAGGATTACGGCGCAGCGCTTCGAGGCTTTGGCGCTGCCGCTCAAGCTCCTGCAAAAGGTCGGATTTCAGGTCGGCACGGCTGGCGACTTCAAGAATTTCAAACAGCATCAACAATGCTGCATGGTGCTGCTGGCTGTCTTGCTGCGCAGCAAAATAGCGTACCTTATCGAACATATCCTCCAGCCGCAGCAACGTACGCACGCGCTCGCTCAGAGGGTATTCATAGCAAATCACTGGGGTATCCAAATCGTTTCAGCGTGCGGAATGGCGTTGTTCATGTTAATCGGCCTCCTTGCTGCAGCGCGACGATGGGTGTTTGAAACCACTCGAAAATGCTATCGCTGCCGGGAATTTTCCCGATTTTGACCGATAATCAGTGCGTTGGCAAACCCTATTCAGGCAAAACAATCGATTCGCTGTGCCCGCCAGACGCACGCTGAAGATAGTCAAGATGCAGGTTTTTCACGGCACCCTGCAATACAATCAATGACCCCGCATTTGGCAGCACATCGTCAGCCTGGTTGAGGCGATCAACACGCGTTAACTGGTTACGCATGATGGCACGCACCTCTCCCTCATTCAACGGGCTACGCGCCATGGTGCGGGTAATTTGATCGGCTTCAGGGCAGTCAACCACCAGTACACGATTTAACAGAGGCAGATACTGCCGGGTTTCCAGCAGCAGGGGTACCACCAGCATGCAATAGGCAGCGCGGACTTGTGCCAACATCGTCACAACCTGTGCATGAATGAGCGGATGCAGGATGGCTTCCAGTCGGTTTTTTTCAGCTGGCTCAGCAAAAACGAGCTGACGCATTTTGGCACGCCTCAGAGCGCCATCGGCATCAACAAATTCGACACCAAACGCCGTGCGAATTGCCGACATAGCCGCGCCATTCTTTCCGGTTAGTGCCCGCGAAATATCATCGGTATCAATGATGGCTGCACCAAGTTCTGCAAACATTTGCGCTACGGTAGTTTTGCCACAACCAATTCCACCGGTCATGCCGACGCAATAAACCATGCTAAATACTGCCTAAATAGGCTTGAAGTATGCGCTCACCCCAGAACAGGGCAACCAGTCCTGCCCCGGCCAGGTAAGGACCAAACGGAATCGGCACCGAACGTCCACGCCGTGCCAGCACAATCAGACCAATGCCGACCAGCGCACCAATCACCGAGGACAGCAGAATCACCACTGGCAGAATTTTCCAGCCCAGCCAGGCGCCGATCGCAGCCAGCAATTTAAAGTCGCCATAACCCATGCCCTCTTTGCCGGTCACCAGCTTGAACAACCAGTAAACACTCCACAAAATCAGGTAGCCCAGCACGGCACCCACAACGGCATCGGCAAGCGGCACATATACGCCAGTCAGGTTGAACAGCAATCCTAGCCAGAGCAAAGTTAACGTGATGTTGTCGGGCAGCAGCTGGGTATCGAAATCAATGAAGCTCAACGCCACCAGTGCCCAGATAAACAGCAGCGCGCCGACAGCCGCCCAGCCAAATCCGAAATGCCAGGCGGCAAGGGCGGAAAGCACCCCGGTAACCAATTCAACCAGCGGGTAGCGCGGAGAAATAGAGATGCCGCAGCCCGCGCACTTGCCACGCAGCCAGGCGTAACTCAGCAGGGGGATATTTTCCAGTGCGCCAATGGCATGGCCGCAGGCAGGACAGGCAGATCGCGGCACCACCAGATTGTAGGGACTGGCCGCAGGCGCTTCCTCATCACGCAAAGCCGCGCACTGTTCGGTCCACTCACGCGCCATCATTTTGGGCAGACGATGAATGACTACATTGAGGAAACTGCCCACCAGCAGCCCAAGTACACCACAGAGTACAGCGAATATCAGCGTATCTGCGCTTAACAAATCGAACCAGGACATGAAGTTGAATGTAACGGGAATTAACCCACCACACTGCCCATTTTGAAGATCGGCAGATACATGGCGATGACCATACCGCCGATCAGTGTCCCCAGCACCACCATGATGATCGGTTCCATCAGGCTGGACAAGGACTCCACAGCATCGTCCACATCGCGCTCGAAAAAGTCAGCCACCTTGCCCAGCATGGAATCCAGCGCGCCGGATTCCTCACCAATGGCGACCATTTGCTGCACCATGTTGGGGAAAATACCGCTGTTCTGCATGGCAACGGTGAGGCTGGTGCCGGTGCTGACCTCGCTGCGGATTTTGATCGTGGCATCGTAAAAAACCACATTACCCGCCGCACCTGCGACCGAAGTCAGCGCCTCTACCAACGGCACGCCTGCTGCAAACATGGTGGACAAGGTACGGGTCCAGCGTGCAATCGCGGCTTTTTCAATCAATGGCCCGAAAATCGGCATTTTAAGCATCAGCCTGTCCATGATGCCCTGCATTTTTTTGGATCGTTTCCAGGTATAGAAAAAGAACCAGAACCCGCCGCCGATGGTGCCAAATATCAACCACCAGTACTTCACGAAAATATCCGAGATGTTCATCATGATCAGTGTCGGTGCAGGCAAATCCGCACCGAAGCTGCTGAACAGCTCTTTAAATGCCGGGATTACGAACAGCATGATGACGGCGGTAATCACAAAGGCAACCACGATCACCGCAGCCGGGTAAAACAATGCAGATTTGATTTTTCCCTTGATAGCGAGGATTTTTTCTTTGTATGTCGCCAGTCGATCCAGCACGCTGTCCAGAATACCGGCCTGTTCACCCGCATTCACCAGGTTAATGTAGAGCTGGTCAAAATACAGCGGATGCTTGCCAAATGCCTGACTCATGCTGCTACCGGTTTCAATACTGCTTTTAATCTCCACTAGCAGCTTTTGCACCGCCGGATTGGCGTGACCACGCGACACGATATCAAACGCCTGCAACAGCGGCACGCCGGATTTCATCATGGTCGCCAATTGGCGGGTAAACAGTGCCACGTCTTTTTCGGTGATTTTTTTGTTGCCGCCTAAGGTGCTCTGCTTTTTGACTTTGCTGACGGTGATACCTTGCTGACGCAGGCGTGACCGCACCTCGGATTCGCCACCCGCGAGCATTTCACCTTTTCTTTTTTGGCTTTTCTTGTCGACCCCTTCCCATACGAAAGGCGTTTCCTTTTTAACCAAAGCCTTGCTGTTTGCTACTGCCATATCAAGCCCCGCGAACCGGAAACAAAGTTTTCTAATGAGTTATTACGACGCTTGCTGCTCGAACTTGAGTTACAAGCTGATTTATTCGTTTGTGACCGCCTCAATTTCTTCCAGTGAAGTCTGCCCCGATTTGACCTTGATCAACCCGGCCTCACGCAATGTACGCACACCTTCTCGTCGCGCCTGATCGGCGATGTCAATCGCATTACCGTTCTTCATGATAATCCGCGTCATTTCATCGGTGATCGGCATCACCTGATAAATACCCACGCGCCCCTTGTAACCGGTGTTTTTACAGATTTCGCAGCCTACCGGATGATACGGCTGCCAGCTGCCATCCAGATCTGCTTCCTTGAACCCGGCCTGCAACAGCGCTTCGCGTGGAATCGCTTTGGGCTGCTTGCAGCTGCACAGGCGCCGCGCCAGTCGCTGTGCGGTAATCAGAATGACGCTGGAGGCAATGTTGAACGGCGCAACACCCATGTTCATCAAACGTGTCAGGGTGGTTGGCGCATCATTGGTATGCAATGTGGACAATACCATGTGTCCGGTTTGGGCAGCCTTGATAGCGATGTCGGCGGTTTCCAGATCGCGGATTTCGCCCACCATGATCACGTCCGGATCCTGGCGCAAAAATGCACGCAATGCGTTGGAGAAATTCAGCCCCGCCTTGTCATTGACGTTGACCTGGTTGATGCCGGGCAAATTGATTTCAGCCGGGTCTTCAGCGGTGGAGATATTCACACCAGGTTTGTTAAGGATGTTCAGACAGGTATACAGCGACACCGTTTTACCGCTACCGGTCGGGCCGGTAACCAGCACCATACCGTAAGGTCGTTGCACCGCATTCAACAGAATTTCGCGCTGATCCGGATCATATCCCAGCGCATCAATACCCATTTGCGCGCTGGCCGGATCCAGAATACGCATGACAATTTTTTCGCCATACAGGGTTGGCAGTGAACTGACCCGAAAATCTATTGCCCGATTCTTGGACAAGACCAGCTTCATCCGGCCATCCTGCGGCACGCGCTTTTCTGCGATGTCCAGCTTGGAGATAACTTTAATACGCGAAGATATTTTATCTTTGATGGCGATCGGTGGTTGGGCAACTTCATACAGCATGCCGTCCAGACGATAGCGTATGCGATAAAACTTTTCAAATGGCTCGAAGTGGATGTCGGACACCCCGGCATTGATGGCATCAAGCAGGATTTTTTGCAGGTACCGCACAATCGGCGCATCGTCGATCTCGGCACCCGCCGCCTCATCCCCCTTGGCCAGCGCATCGTCGTCGGTAAACTCCAGATTGATATCTTCGTCGCCCAGGTTGTCGAGTACGCTCACACCGCTCTCGCTGAACTGCTCGATCAGCTTGCCCAGCTTGTCGTCTTCCACAACGACAATATCCACACCCAAATTGGTCTGAAATTTGACCTCATCCACTGCCTGCATGTTAGTTGGGTCGGACACCGCAATCGACAGCCGATTACCGCGTTGATACAAGGCCATGACCCGACGTCGGGCAATCAGCTTGGTATCGAGCAAGCCTTTGGGCAGGACTTCATGATCCAGCGCAGCCAGATCAAAATAAGGAAATCCGAATTGCGCTGCTGCAAACTCAGCCACCAGCGCGGGTTTGAGTTTCTTGTTGCTGATCAACTGGGTAACAAACCCTTCGCCCAAACTGACTGCCTGCTGCGCCAGTGCGGTGGCTTCAGCCTCGGTTAGCCATTTTTCGTTGATCAGTGCGCGCGCCAAGCCAGACAGGTTGGCATCCGTCATGTTTGCAGACATATTCCTGATAACTCTCGCTATTAAATGAACAATGCACCATGTTGATGCTATCTGTCAGATAGTGCGCCGAACGCCTTGGTTTGTAAATCAAACTGACGGCCAGCCTGGCTTTATTACACCACGACTATCGGGAAAATCCGCGCGACTTTGACCGCACGCTCCTGAACCTGAACAATTTCAACTGCATAGTTTGCGATTTTCAGGGTGGTCCCTGGCTCGGGTATCGCTTCCAGATGCTCCAGCACCAACCCGTTTAAGGTTCTCGGCCCCTCTGTAGGCAGATGCATATCCAGTTTACGATTAATACTGCGAATCAGACTCGTGCCTTCAACCAGCCAGCTACCGTCAGGCTGAGCAATGAACCCTGCCAGCTGGGTCGGCGAATGCGTGGTGAACTCTCCAACAATTTCTTCGAGGATATCTTCCAGCGTAACCAAACCCATCAACTCGCCGTATTCATCGACAACCAGTCCGACACGACGCTGATTTTCCTGAAAATGCCGTAACTGGGTAAACAGCGGCGTACCCGAGGGAATAAAATACGCCTCATGGCGGCTGCCCATCAGCATTTCTGCATCAAGCTCGCCATTGCGCATATGGTACGCGGCATCGCGCACATGCACGATGCCGACGATGTCATCCAGATGGCCCCGGTACAAGGGCAAGCGCGTGTGATGGCTGGTGGACAGCTGGCGCAGCAACGTGTCTGAATCGGCATCCACATCAATCGCCTCCATCTGGCTACGTGGCGTCATGACATCGTCGACGCAGATTTCTTCCAGATCAAGCAGGTTGAGTAAAATGCCTTTGTGCGTGGGAGGCAGGAGCTTGCCTGATTCAAGCACCACCGTGCGCAGCTCCTCTATACCCAGTACGTTGTCCTGATTTTCACCGCTACGCTGGAGATGCAGCAAACGCAGCAAACCCTGCACAAACAGGTTGACAAACCACACCACTGGATAAAAAAGCCTCAGCAGCGGCGCGAGTATGAAGCTGGCAAAAAAAGCGATTTTTTCTGGATAGGTCGCACCGATGACTTTGGGCGTAACCTCGCTGAATACCAGAATAATAAAAGTGACAGCCAAGGTTGCCAAACCCAGTGCCAACTCTCCCTGACCAAACAGCCGAATGGTGATAATCGTCACCAGCGTTGCCGAAGCGGCATTAATCAGATTATTACCGAGCAAAATGACGCCGAGCAGCTTGTCCGTAGTGGCAAGCAAGCGGGTAGTGCGCTTGGCACCACGATGACCCTGACCGGCGAGATGACGCAGACGATAGCGATTAATTGCCATCATGCTGGTTTCAGAAGCAGAAAAAAAAGCCGAGATCAGCAAAAGTACTGCCAGCAAAATCAGCAGTACACTAATAGGGGTGTCGTTCAAGCGAGCGGAAAATCAATAAGGCAATATGGGGAAGTGTAAAGTTTGGGAACGGATTGTCAAGGCAGCTGACGCCAGACTAACGTTGCAAAATGACTTCCAGAACAAACTTGCTGCCAAGATATGCCAGCACCAACATCACAAACCCCACCAGCGACCAGCGTACGGCAGTTCGGCCGCGCCAGCCCCACAAATACCGCCCGCCCAACAGCGCTGCGTAGACCAGCCACGACAGCACCGCAAAGACGGTCTTGTGGTTAAGCTGCATCGGCTCGTGAAATAACTCTTCCGAGAAAAAGATGCCGCTTAGCACGGTAAGCGACAGCAATATGAAGCCTACCCCTATGATACGGAACAGCATGCTTTCCAGCGTTAACAAAGGCGGCAAACTGGACGCCATGCTCGATCGCAAAGGGTTGTGCAATCGTTTTTCAACTACCGACATCAAAGTGGCCTGTAGCGCACCGATGGTCAACAGGCTGTAAGCCAGGAAAGCGATCAATAAATGCACCAGAAATGCAGGCGATTGCATATTTGCCAGAACATGATCGGCAGGCAAGAAAAGCGGCGCGAGCAACACCAGTGCCGCCATCCACGTTAGCGGCGCCAGCAGGATTTCGAGGCGGTAAAAAAATCCGCCCAGCCAGTAAATCAGTACGACCAGCCAGGCGATGGCCGACAACACATTCCCCAAACTAAGGTTCAGACCCACCGGGTTACTGACCGAGTTGATCAACAGAATCAGGTGCAATCCCAACACCGGCAATAAAGCCAGTTTGTCCCAGGTAGCATCCACCTTCGCCGCATGTCGCGCACGATATAAAAAACGCCAGCCCACAAGTAAATAGAGCATGCTGATGAGTGGATAAAGCAGGGTAAGGCGCATGTGGGTTAGAATGGGAGGCAACAGCACAAGTTTACACCAACACTGCCGCGACAACAGCCACCGGAACATCCCGCCATGCTTGAAAACCTCACCACGCGTCTATCTTCCGTCATCAAAAATCTGCGCGGTCAGGCACGCCTGACCGAAGACAACATTCAGGACGCCATGCGTGAAGTCCGCATGGCGTTGCTGGAGGCTGACGTCGCCTTGCCTGTCGTCAAGGATTTCATCACCGCAGTCAAACAAAAAGCACTGGGCGTAGAAGTATTGCAAAGCCTGACGCCAGGGCAAGCCTTTATTGGTGTGGTGCATGACGAACTCACACAGCTGATGGGCAAGCAAAGCGTGCCACTGAATCTCGCTACCACGCCGCCCGCCACTATTTTAATGGCTGGCCTGCAAGGTTCAGGCAAAACCACCAGTAGCGGCAAGCTGGCCAAACTGCTGACTGACCAGATGAAGAAAAAAGTTCTGCTGGTGAGTTGTGACGTGTATCGACCCGCTGCGATCGAACAGCTCAAGACGCTGGCCGGCCAGCTCGGCGTCGACTGGTTTCCCTCCACCGGCGATCAAAAACCGGTGGACATTGCCTTGGCAGCGCAGGATTACGCAAAAAAACACTTTCATGACATTTTGATTGTCGACACCGCTGGGCGACTGGGCATCGATCAGGTCATGATGGAAGAAATCCGCGCCCTGCATGTCGCAGTCAACCCCATCGAAACGCTCTTTGTAGTCGATGCCATGCAAGGGCAGGATGCCGTCAACACCGCGCGCGCATTCAATGACACATTGCCACTGACCGGCATCATCCTTACCAAGCTGGATGGTGACTCGCGTGGCGGTGCTGCCTTATCAGTGCGGCACATTACCGGCAAACCAATCAAATTCGTTGGTGTCGGTGAAAAACTCACTGGGCTGGAAACCTTCCATCCGGAACGCATGGCTTCGCGTGTGCTCGGCATGGGTGATGTGCTATCGCTGATTGAAGACGCACAACGCGGCGTCGATCACGCAGAAGCAAAAAAACTTGCCGACAAGGTCAAATCTGGCAAAAATTTCGATCTGGAAGATTTCAAGGCGCAGATCCTGCAAATGCGCAAAATGGGTGGCTTGTCTGCGATGATGGATAAATTACCCGGCGCAGCAGGGGCAGCCTTGCCAGCGGGCGCAGATGAAAAGGCCATGAATCGGGTCGAGGGCATCATCAACGCCATGACTCCCAGCGAACGGCGCAAACCCGAACTGCTCAAAGCCTCGCGCAAACGCCGCGTCGCCGCAGGTGCGGGTGTATCGGTACAAGAAGTCAATCGCCTCCTGAAACAGTTCGAACAAGCGCAAAAAATGATGAAAATGATGTCCAAAGGTGGCCTGTCGAAAATGATGCGCGGCATGAAAGGCCTGATGCCCGGCATGTAGTCAAAACAAACGCGCCTTGTCAACGCGACGATTTTCCTCGTATAATCGCGCTCTTTTTTAATTTCAAATGGTTAGGCACTCACGATGGTTATTATTCGTCTTGCCCGTGGTGGCGCTAAAAACCGCCCCTTTTACAACGTAGTGGTTGCTGATTCGCGCAATCGCCGTGACGGTCGTTTCATTGAGCGCGTTGGTTTTTACAACCCACTCGCCAAAGATGGCACTGAAGGCTTGCGCCTGAGCCTGGATCGCGTCACCCATTGGACCTCCAACGGCGCGCAAGTATCCGAGGCTGTCGCCAAGCTGGTCAAGCGTGAAAGCGCCAAAGTCGCTGGATAAACGCGTGGTGATGGGGCGCGTTGCTGCGCCCTTCGGCGTGAAAGGCTGGATCAAAATCCAGACTTTCAGCGAATCGATCGATACCTTGGCCGATTTTACTGACTGGCAAATCGGCAAAGTAGATACGTGGCGCACGTTTCATGTGTTGTCGGTGAATGTACATACCAAAGTACTGGTAGCCGAATTGGCCGGTATTCACGACCGTGATGCCGCGCTGGCGCTGAAAGGTCTGGAAATTGCCGTGCCGCGCGAGGCGTTGCCACCGCCCGCCGAAAATGAATACTACTGGTCTGATCTGGTGGGTTTGCAAGTCGTGAATACGGATGGTGTTGACTTCGGTACGGTCAGCGAACTGCTTGAATCGGGTGCCCACGACATACTGGTCGTTGGGAATGCGCCGCAGCGACTGATCCCCTTCGTAGGGCATGTCGTCAAAGCCGTTGATCTGACAACAGGCACCATTGAGGTTGATTGGAAGGCAGATTACTGATGACGTTGCAGATAGACGTTGTCACGCTGTTTCCGCAGATGTTTAGTGCGGTTCGCGATTATGGCATCAGCAGCCGTGCGTTTGAGCGCGATCTGCTGGAGATGCACCTGTGGAATCCGCGTGATTTCACGCAGGACAATCACCGCACGGTTGATGACCGACCCTATGGTGGCGGACCTGGCATGGTGATGCTGGCCGAACCGCTGGATCAGGCGCTTGACGCCGCTGAAGCACGGCAACGTGCAGCTGGGGTCATACAGCCCGAGGTCATTTATATGTCACCGCAGGGACGCACGCTGGATCACGCTGACGTAATGGCGTTGGCAGCGCAACCCGGACTGATTTTTCTGGCCGGGCGCTATGAAGGGATTGACGAGCGCCTGCTCGCACGCCGTGTACACAGCGCCATTTCAATTGGCGATTATGTGTTGTCAGGCGGCGAATTGGCGGCGATGGTCGTAATTGATAGCGTCATACGGCAACTGCCCGGCGCGCTCGGTGATGCAGATTCAGCCGCGCAGGATTCATTCGTCAATGGCCTGCTGGATTATCCGCATTACACGCGACCAGAGCTGTACCAAGATGCAGTTGTGCCCGAAGTATTGACCGGCGGCAATCATGCCAAGATTACCCGCTGGCGACTTAAGCAGTCGCTTGGCATAACCTGGCAAAAGCGCCCGGATTTGTTGGAAAAACGTGGCATGAGCGCGTTAGAAATTTCACTGCTTGAAGAATTCAAGCAGGAAAATACCGTTGCCAGCTCCATCGGCAACCCATAAAAAACCCGTGTGTCAGGCGGCGGCCTGCGCCACACGACAGTGTAGTGATGCACGCTAAAACTACACAGAGCCTAAGGCTCAACTTTTTGACTCAAGGAGAAACGCAATGAACCTGATTGACCAACTGGAACAAGAAGAAATTGCCCGTCTGGGCAAAACCATCCCGGCTTTCGCACCCGGCGACACCGTCGTCGTGCAAGTGAAGGTAAAGGAAGGCACACGCGAGCGTCTGCAAGCGTATGAAGGTATTGTTATCGCCAAGCGTAACCGTGGCCTTAACTCCTCGTTTATCGTGCGCAAGATTTCTGCCGGTGAAGGCGTGGAACGTACGTTCCAGACCTATTCGCCACTGGTTGCAGCGATTGAAGTCAAGCGTCGTGGTGATGTGCGCCGCGCCAAGCTGTACTACCTGCGTGAGCGCTCCGGCAAGTCGGCGCGTATCAAGGAAAAGCTGCCCACCAGCAAACGCAAAGCCGCTGCTGTCGCAAGCGCCTGATCGCGTTATTTGCAAGCACTCAAAAGGGCAAGCCGCAGGGCTTGCCCTTTTGCATTTCAAATGCCCGCGCTTCACCGCTAGAATAACGAAATGCGTGCCCATCCTGAACCCCAGCCTGTTTTGCTCGAGCCGACGTCATATCAAGCGGTACTGACGGCGCCCTTTGCTGCGCTGGGTATCCAGATTGCTAATAACACACTGCATGCCATCCATTTTTTACCCGCCAACTACCCACCGCTCGTGCCAACCTGCGCACTGTCTCAACGCGTTTGCAACGCGCTCGAGCGATATTTTTCTGACCCGGGCTATGTTTTTGACTTGCCACTCAACCAGGTTGGCACTACGCATCAATTAAAAGTCTGGCACGCGCTGTCGCAACTGCCAGTCGGGCTCACCGCTACGTATGGTCAGCTTGCACGACAATTGAACTCCAGCCCACGCGCAGTCGGCCAGGCGTGCGGTGCCAATCCGCTGCCGATTATCGTGCCATGCCATCGAGTCGTCGCAGCCCATGGCCGTGGTGGTTTCATGCACGCAACTGAGGGGGCGCCGCTCGATTACAAAGCCTGGTTATTAAGCCATGAATCCCATCTCCGCCAAGGCGCTTGATCGCTTTTGCGACTTGCTCTGGCTGGAGGACGGCCTGTCACGCAACACGCTGGAGAGCTACCGCCGCGACCTGACGCAATTTGCAGCGTGGCTCGACAGCCAGCGCATGCGCCCGCTACTCGAGGCTGAACAAATTGATCTTGAGGCCTATCTGCACGACCGCTTTGCACGTCATGCCAGCCCGCGCAGCACGGCACGACAACTCTCCGCGATCAAACGCTTTTATCGGCTGAATCTGAGAGATGGCCTCATTCAAACTGATCCGACGCTCAAGGTAGACGCGCCAAAACTGCCGCGTTCTTTGCCCAAAAGCCTGTCCGAATCCGATGTAGACAGTCTGCTGGCGACGCCTGATACGGATACGGCTATGGGGCTGCGCGATAAGGCCATGCTCGAAACGCTTTATGCCAGTGGCTTGCGCGTGTCTGAGCTGGTGAAGCTGGGGCGTGCTGATGTCAGCCTGGACATGGGCGTGGTACGGGTCATGGGCAAGGGCGGCAAGGAGAGAATGGTGCCATTGGGCGAAGAAGCCCTGCTATGGCTCACCCGCTATTTGCAGGCAAGCCGTCCGCAGTTACTGGCGGAGGCAACGAGTGACGCGTTATTCGTCACCCAGCGTGGGCACGCCATGAGCCGTCAGGCATTCTGGTATCTGATAAAACGTCACGGTCTGCAAGCTGGCTTGGCCAGGCTGCCCTCACCCCATGTATTACGTCACGCCTTTGCCACCCACTTACTCAACCACGGCGCCGACTTGCGCGTGGTGCAATTACTGCTCGGCCACGCGGATATTTCAACCACCCAGATTTACACTCACGTCGCGCGCGAACGTCTAAAACAGCTCCATGCCAAACACCATCCACGCGGTTAAGCGTCGGCTTTCACCAACAAACTGATGCTGCTCAACACCAGCAACACGCCAATCAGCTGCATCAACTGCGCACGCGACAAGCCGACATGCACACGACTGCCCAGCATCAGACCACCCGCCATGACCGGCAAACTCAATAAAAAAGCCCACAGTAGACGCGAATCCGCGAACAGACCAACCACCGCGAAGCTGATGATACGCACCAGTCCCTCGATAAAAAACAGCCCCGAAAACGAGGCGCGCAAACGGCCCTTATCGTGAATCCGGTGTGTCAGATAAATCACATAAGGCGGCCCGCCGGTGCCGAACAAGGCGCCCACCGCACCACCGGTGAGCGCGGCAGGCGCGGCCCACAGCCGCGAAATGAGTTTATCGCCATGCAGATTGAGCAGGGAACGGATACCAAACGCGCCGACGAA
>DZDB01000002.1:0-19933 GCA_022736605.1 Sideroxydans lithotrophicus | reverse complement strand
CCCCGAATGAAGTACGCTGCCAGCAGTATCGCCGCTGCCGCTGCGTAGCCTTCCGGATTCAAAGCCTTTGCCCGCGTTCGATACAGATGCCGAGTTGCTTCACGCCGCGCACGATGGCCAGTTTGGTCACTGTCACCTTGACCCAGGGTGCGCCAAATTCCGACAGAATCAGTTGCGCCACATGTTCCGCCAGCGCTTCGACCAGCATCGGCCGCAACGCGCACGCGGTAGTTTGTATGCGAGCCGCCACTTGGCCGTAGTCGATGGTATCGTCAACCTGATCGGTTTCACCGGCGCGGCTGTTGCGCAATCCAATTTCCAGATCGAGCATGACCGGCTGGGGAATTTTGCGTTCCCACTCGTAAATACCGATAATGAGCTCGATTCTGAATTCCTTGAGAAACAGAATGTCCATGAATACTCGTCGCCGCGCCAAAAGCGCTTATTTTAAGCGGAATCCCCGATGCTCATCCTGTTTTTCATAGTGCCAGCCTATCTGCTCGGCTCGCTTTCTTTCGCTGTCATTGTCAGCCGGACATTTGGCCTGCCTGACCCACGCAGCCATGGCTCGGGCAACCCTGGCGCCACTAACATGCTGCGCACTGGACGCAAATCGGCAGCAGCGTTGACCTTGTTCGGCGATCTCGCCAAAGGCTGGCTGGCAGTTTATCTGGCACGCTATTTTGGCGTGCAGTACGGAATAGAAATACCGACAACCTATGGCGCGGCGGTGGCGGTGTTTCTTGGCCATTTGTACCCGGTGTTTTTTGGTTTCAAAGGCGGCAAGGGCGTTGCTACCGCACTGGGAATCCTGTTGGCGGTTTCGCCCTGGCTTGGGCTGGCAACGCTGCTGACCTGGCTGGTCATATTTGGCTTGACCCGCACGTCTTCACTGGCGGCACTCAGCGCGGCCGCACTTGCGCCTGTTTTTGCGGGTTTTTTGATCGGTGGCATGCTGCCGGTTATCTCACTCACATTCATCAGCCTGCTGATTTTCTGGCGTCATCGCGGCAATATTCGCCGCTTGCTATCCGGTGAGGAAGGCCGCATTACCAAGCCTTCCGCATCGCCACGCGAATAAACGGAGCCTGTTATGGCGTGGTTTGAAAAAGAAATCAATTACGCACGCGAGAGCCTGGCACAGGTTTCCAGGGACAGCATTGAACTGGCCGGCGACAAGCTTGGCGCAGTGGTCAAAGAAGGCGCAGCGAACATCGGTGCCGAAATGCGCGAAGTAGTACTTGATGCAAGCCAGGAAATCGACGCCAAGCTGGATAAAATTTCCATCGAACTGCACAACCAGCGCCAGTTCACCAAGGATGACGTGCGCGAACTGGTGGACTATGCGGCCAACCGCCTGGGCAATGTGCTGGACGAACGCGTGGCCGTCGCCAAGCGCGAAATATCGTCGCTGGTACAGGATAAAGTGGAGTATTTCAAACACGAAGTAGACAGCTTTTTCATCCAGCGCCAACAGGATCTGGCGCGTGAACGGCGACGCCTGTTTTTCAACGTGCTGATCGCGTTCAGCGCCTCGATTCTGGTGGGATTTGTCTCCTGGCTGTACCAGCATTTTGTACAAGGGAGCCTGGATTTGTTCGGCGTATTTCGCATCGTATTCGCCTCGTTGACCGGCGGCTATGCGGTGTACCTGCTGGTACGCCTGGGACTGCGCTGGCAGCGCATGTCTGAGCACCGCAAGGACGTGATGTTTCTGACCATGCGCTACTGGGGTGCGTTGCGTCCAGAAAGCATTTTTTCCACCCTGCTGCTGATCTGCATCCTGGCGCTGTTATTTGGCCTGGTGCTGTTCCCGGATATCCTCAGCCAAATACCCGGCGGCAAGGAATTACTGCGCTGGGTACATGAGGTTGAACCCCAGTTACGGCGCTGATATTGCCTGTAAATCCCAGCGTGACCGCACACCAAAACTGCCTGCCGCCTCCCCACCGTGCAGCAGCCGCATCGCCCCGGCATAAGCAATCATGGCACCGTTATCAGTACAAAACTCCAGCCTGGGAAAAAACACCTGCGCGCCGCGCTTGGCTACACCGGCTACCAATGCAGCACGCAGCTGGCGATTGGCGCCAACCCCACCTGCCACGACCAGACGCTTAGCCCCAGTCTGCTTCAACGCCGTCATGGATTTGGCCGTCAATACCTCGGCAATGGCAACCTGAAACGCTGCCGCGATATCAGCACGGTCAGCTGGATCAGGATGTTTTTGCGTCAACGTCAGCACTGCCGTCTTGAGGCCACTGAAACTGAAATCCAGGTCGCCCGAATGCAGCATTGGCCGGGGCAATTTGAAACGCGTCGGATCGCCCTGCTCCGCCAGCGCTGACAGCGCCGCGCCTCCCGGATAATCCAGCCCCAGCAGCTTTGCCGTCTTGTCAAACGCTTCACCGGCAGCATCGTCCAGCGTATCACCCAGTGTGACATAGCGCCCTACCCCTTCGACCTGCATCAGCTGGGTATGCCCGCCCGACACTAATAAAGCCACAAATGGAAACGCCGGTGGCGAATCCGATAGTAATGGCGACAGTAAATGCCCTTCCAGATGATGCACGCCCAGCACCGGCACAGCCAACGCGACGCCTAAAGCGTGCGCCAACCCGGTACCCACCAGTAGCGCGCCTGCCAAACCAGGCCCTTCGGTATAGGCGATCGCATCGACATCCGCCAGTACGCTATCCGCCTGTGCCAGCACCTGACGGATCAGGGGTACCGCGCGACGAATATGGTCGCGCGACGCCAGTTCGGGCACCACCCCGCCATATTCAGCATGAAGAGCGATCTGACTGTGTAGCGCATGCGCCCGCAAGCCGCGCTCAGTATCGTATAGCGCGATGCCGGTTTCATCGCACGACGATTCAATTCCGAGTATCAACATGGGCTAGAGTTTAACAAAGCAAGGCATTACCTTGAAAAAAATTGTTATCAGATTATAATTGAGGTTTTTTCCGTCTCTGGAGACACCCTCGACATGCCAAATATCCGCGTCAAAGAAAATGAGCCATTTGAAGTCGCCATGCGTCGTTTCAAACGCACTGTAGAAAAAACCGGTCTGTTGACCGAACTGCGCGCCCGCGAATTTTACGAAAAGCCTACCGCTGAGCGCAAGCGCAAGCTGGCCGCTGCTGTCAAACGCCACTTCAAACGCATCCGCAGCCAGACGCTGCCGCCAAAACTGTATTGACCGTTTCTGCTTCAATACCGCCATGCAGCTCAAGTCACGCATCACCGAAGACATGAAAACCGCCATGCGCGCCAAGGATACGGCTCGCCTGGGGGCGATTCGGCTGCTGCTTGCTGCCATCAAGCAGCGGGAAGTGGACGAACGCATCGAGCTGGATGACGCGCAAATCATTACGGCCATCGACAAAATGCTCAAACAACGGCGTGATTCCATTGCACAGTTTGAAGCTGCTGGCCGATTGGAGCTGGCCGAAATCGAAAAATTCGAAATTGGCGTATTGCAGGATTACATGCCTCAAGCTGCCAGCGCAGACGAGATTGATGCATTGATAGAACAGGCGATCAATGCCAGTGCTGCCACTGATATCAAAGACATGGGCAAGGTCATGACCATCGTGAAAGCGCAATTAACAGGTCGGGCTGACATGGCGCAAGTTTCTACCCGCATCAAATCAAGGCTTGCCTGACCCATCCAGTTTTTAATCACCTGACCCAGACAGTACGCAACATTTCCAAGGGAACACCATGATCCCGCAGGATTTTATCCAGACGCTACTGAACCGCGTGGATATCGTCGAGATCATCGATCGGCGCGTGCCGCTCAAAAAAGCCGGTGCAAACTATCAGGCCTGTTGTCCGTTTCACAGCGAAAAATCGCCATCTTTTACCGTATCGCCAAGCAAGCAGTTTTACCATTGCTTTGGCTGTGGCGCGCACGGCACCGCCATCGGCTTCCTGATGGAGTATGCCGGGCTGGGGTATATCGACGCCATCAAGGAACTCGCAGCGCAAACGGGCATGACCGTGCCGGACAGCGCCCCAGCCGACCCACAACGGGTACAGCAAGTCGCCAGCCTGGTAGAGCTGATGCAGCAGGCAGCGCTGTACTACCGGCAACAACTCAAGCATGCACCGGTTGCGATCGACTATCTGAAAAAACGCGGCCTGACAGGCGAAATCGCTGCGCGTTACGGCCTGGGTTACGCCCCCCCAGGCTGGCAGAATCTGCAAGCTATTTTCGAGCATTATGATGACGCTGCGCTGGTCGAAGGCGGGTTGGTAATACTCAACGAATCCGGCAAGCGCTACGACCGTTTTCGCGAACGCATCATGTTCCCGATTATTGGCCTCAAAGGCGACGTCATCGGCTTTGGTGGCCGCGTGCTGGACAGCGGCGAGCCAAAATACCTGAATTCGCCGGAAACACCGCTGTTTCAGAAAGGCCACGAGCTTTATGGCCTGTTTCAGGCTAGACGGGCGATACGCGATGCAGGGCGCGCATTGGTGGTCGAAGGTTACATGGACGTCGTTGCTTTGGCGCAGCATGGTGTCGGTTACGCAGTGGCCACGCTCGGCACCGCCACCACGCCCAACCATTTACAAAAACTGCTGCGGCATACCGATGAAATCGTGTTCTGCTTTGATGGCGACAGCGCGGGCCAACGCGCTGCCTGGCGTGCGCTGGAAAACAGCCTGGCGATGCTGACCGATAACAGCCGCGTAGGTTTTTTATTTTTGCCCACTCAGCATGACCCTGACAGTTACATTCGTGAACACGGCAAGGATGAATTTGAAACCTTGCTCCAGCAACAAACGGTACCCTTGTCCAACTATCTTCTAATGGAACTGGCACGCCAGCATGATCCAAGCACAAGCGAAGGTAAAAGCGCCCTGCTTAAAACTGCACACCCCCTGATTACTCAGATCAACACCCCGGTACTTGCACTGATATTACGAAAACGCGTTGCTGAGCTGGCTGGCATACAGCTCGCTGAACTTGAAGCCTTATGGAAAATCGATTTCCAGCGCAAACGGTCTGCCAATGCGCTGCAGCGCGCTGCGCGGCCTGCTCCGGTATCGAATTACCGCCGCCTGTTACGCGCATTACTTTTCCGTCCTGCGCTTGCCGGGGAACTGAACACCGCTTTGTTGACCCTAAACCAAGCTGACGCAAGCGCCGTGCAGGGGGTGATTGAATTACTGCAACAGCACCCCCATCTGGAGACAGCCGCTGTAGTAGAACATTTTCGTGATAGCCCGCTGATGCCCCAGCTACAGCAGGCCAGCAGCGAAATCATGGACTGGCCTGATGATTTCGATGCCTTGGCGGAGTGCGAGCTGGCCTGTGAACAAATTGAAACGGAGCAGCAAAATTTACGGGCTGCCAGCATCGCCAACAAGTCAATCAACTCGCTCACGGAAGCAGAAAAAATGGAATTGCAACAAGCCGCTAAACGCAAAGCCAAAACGGAAAAATGAACGTCAGTCAACAAAAAACGATATAATTGCAGGCTTTTTTGATGTAGCAACCAACTGGAATAACAACATGGCAAACGATCAAGACAAAGGCGACGTAAAACAGACGGATGTCGAAGCACGTCGCACGCGCCTGAAAAACCTGATTGTGCTGGGTAAGGAGCGGGGCTATCTTACCTACGCCGAGATCAATGACCATCTGCCGGATGACATGCTTGATGCAGAGCAGATTGAAGGCGTGATCAGCATGATCAACGACATGGGCATCCAGGTGTTTGATGAAGCTCCAGACGCAGAAACCCTGCTCATGTCCGACGCAGCGCCTGCCGCTACCGACGAAGACGTGGTGGCTGAAGCCGAAGCCGCACTGTCCACCGTTGATTCCGAATTCGGTCGCACCACGGATCCGGTACGCATGTATATGCGTGAAATGGGCACGGTTGAGCTATTGACCCGCGAAGGCGAAATTGAAATCGCCAAGCGCATTGAAGACGGCCTGAAACACATGGTACAGGCAATTTCCGCCTGTCCAACCACGATTGAACAAATTCTGGCACTGGTGGACAAGGTCGAGCGTGAAGAAATCCGCATCGATGATTTTGTCGACGGCGTAGTGGTAGAAGAAGCAGAAACCATGGTAAGCGAACCCGAGCCGGAAGTCGTCGAGAACGAAGAAGAAATCGACGACGAAGCGGAAGAAGATGATGGCAGCGCGCTGGCTGCGGCCAATCTGGCACAGCTCAAAATTGATGCAATGGCGCACTTTGATGTCGTGCGTAAAGTATTCAAACGCATGCAGGTTGCGCTCAAGAAAACAGGTTTTGGCAGCCCGCAATACATCAAGCTGCAGGAAGAGCTGTCGAACGAATTGCTGAGCATCCGTTTTTCCGCCAAGCAAGTCGAAGCGCTGTGTGAAACGGTGCGTACGCTGGTTGAAGAAGTCCGCAGCCACGAGCGGGATATCATGGAATTTGCAGTCAATAAATCCGGTATGCCGCGCGCGCACTTCATCAAGGTGTTCCCTGGCAACGAAAGCAACCTGGAATGGGTGATCAAGGAAATCGGCTCGAAAAAAGCGTATGTCGAAGGCCTGACTCGCCATCAGCATACCATCGTAGAGCGCCAGCAGCGCTTGATTGCGCTGCAGGATAAAGTCGGCATATCGATCAAGGATCTAAAAGAAATCAACCGCCAGATGTCCACCGGCGAAGCGCGCGCGCGTCGCGCCAAGCGCGAAATGATTGAGGCCAACCTGCGCCTGGTGATATCGATCGCAAAAAAATACACCAACCGTGGCTTGCAGTTCCTTGACCTGATTCAGGAAGGCAACATTGGCTTGATGAAGGCCGTCGACAAGTTTGAATACCGTCGTGGTTACAAATTTTCCACCTACGCTACCTGGTGGATCCGCCAGGCAATCACACGTTCGATTGCCGATCAGGCGCGCACCATCCGCATTCCGGTGCACATGATCGAAACCATCAACAAGATGAATCGCATCTCGCGCCAGATATTGCAGGAAACCGGGCAAGAGCCTGATCCAGCCCTGCTGGCGGAAAAAATGGAAATGCCGGAAGAGAAGATTCGCAAGATTCTCAAAATCTCCAAAGAGCCAATTTCCATGGAAACGCCAATTGGTGATGATGAAGACTCCCACCTGGGTGACTTTATCGAAGACACCATGACCCTGGCACCAATTGATGCGGCTGTTTACGGTAGCCTGCAAGAAGTTACCAAAGACATTCTGGATGGACTGACCCAACGCGAAGCCAAGGTACTGCGTATGCGTTTTGGTATCGAAATGAATACCGACCACACGCTGGAAGAAGTCGGCAAGCAATTTGATGTGACGCGTGAGCGTATTCGCCAGATTGAAGCCAAGGCACTGCGCAAGCTGCGTCATCCATCGCGTTCTGATCGTCTTAAAAGCTTTATCGATAATAACGCCTGATTCAATATCAAATATCCGGGGCACACTCCCCGGATATTTTTTTAGCAGGCGTGGTCTGCGTCGGCATCAGAATGGTATAGTCTCGCCTCGTTTTCGGGTCTGTAGCTCAGTTGGTTAGAGCAGGGGACTCATAATCCCTTGGTCGTCGGTTCAAGTCCGACCGGACCCACCAATTCAAATAACAAACCGATACGATACCCATTAAATCAGGGTGCAGGGAGGCGGTGTGGCAGTAACTGGCGAAAGAAAACTTCAAATCCTGCAAACGCTGGCTGAGATGCTGGAAACCCCGACGGGTGAAAAAATCACCACTGCCGCGTTGGCGGCGCGGCTGGATGTATCCGAGGCCGCGCTATACCGCCATTTTGCCAGCAAGGCGCAAATGTTTGAGGGCTTGATCGAATTCATCGAACAGTCCGTGTTTGGCCTCATCAACAAAATAACCACCAGTCAGGAAGCCGGTTTGGGCCAAACCGAGGCCATTATCTCGGTTCTGCTCGGCTTTGCGCAGAAAAATCCGGGCATGACGCGTGTGCTGATCGGTGAGGCATTGGTAAATGAAAACGGACGCCTGCAAGCGCGTATCAACCAGTTGCATGACCGGCTTGAGGCAACCTTACGCCAATGCCTGCGCATAGCTGCCGGTCAGGACGAAACGCAACTATCACTCGCCGCCAGCGCGGCAGCAAACATGCTGCTGTGCTACGTGATCGGACGTTGGCACCAGTTTGCTAAAAGCGGCTTTAAACGCGATCCGCTGGCGGATTTCGCGCAGCAATGGCCACTATTGCGCGCAGCGTTCTGACGCCGTACCACAGACAGGGCAAGCCGGGTCTTGTTTAAGCCGCACAGTGCGCCAATGCATGCTCAATGCATCGAGCAGCATCAGGCGGCCACTCAGCGTCTGCCCCACCCCACACAAAAGTTTTAACACCTCTGCAGCCTGCACCGCGCCGATGATGCCTACCAACGGCGAAAATACCCCATTATCAGCGCAACGCACTTCATCGGCACCAGCCTGCTCGGGATACAGACATGCATAGCAGGGACTATCTGCATGACGCAGATCAAATACCGTCACTTGCCCGTCAAAACGCACTGCTGCACCCGAAACCAGCGGCTTGGCATATTTCACGCAGGCACGGTTAATCGCATGACGGGTAGCAAAGTTGTCACTGGCATCCACCACCACATCGGCGGCAGCGATATGAACCGCCAGCTGTTCGCCCGCCAGGCGTTCAACGACTACCTCAACATGAGTCTGCGGATTGACAGCGGCCAGTGTGGTGGCGGCAGACATCGCCTTATTCTGGCCAATAGACTGCTCATGATGCACGATCTGGCGCTGCAAGTTGCTGATATCAACGGTGTCGCCGTCGCTTATCGTCAGCTTGCCTACCCCGCTGGCTGCCAGGTACAACGCAATCGGTGAACCCAAGCCTCCGGCACCAATAAGCAATACATGCCCGTCGAGTATGCGTTGCTGACCTTCCAGACTGATTTCGCGCAGCAGGATGTGACGGCTGTAGCGCAGCAGTTGTGTGTCATTCATGCCAAGTACGGGTATCCGGTTTATTGATAGCCGCGCAGTTCTTCCGGCGTATCATCGCGGTCGCCATGGGGATGATGGTTGAAGGCTTCGACAAAGGGTTTGGCCGACTTTTGCTGGGCGAGCGGCACGCTCAGATTGTCCCGTTGATTGCGCTCACAAAAATAAACCAGTGCGCGACGCAGTTTGTATAGCAAACCATTGTCGAGATGAAATCCTTGGGACAACAGCGCTGCTTCAAGTTTTTCCAGGCTGTAACCGCGCACATCGTAGTGCACCACGATGGTGTCTGGCCGTACAGCCAGTTCAACCCGCATGTCTGGCATACCATCCAGCAACAGCAATGCGAGTTGCGCCTGATTTTCTGGCAATGCACTGAAGGTGATTTCGCGAGTTTTTTCCTGATCGGGTAATTTCATCGACGGCGACTCCACCTCGTCAGTTATCCGGGCACGCATTCAGAATACGCGCACCCGGGCAACTCTCGCAAGCGGTGTTAGCGCGCCTGGATAATGTTCAAACCTTTCAGCAGATTAAGCGCCTGGTTCAACTGAAAATCATTTTTTGACACCACTTCGGATGGATCGATTTTTTTCGGCTTCACGGGTTTATCAGATTTTTCCATTTTTTCCGGCACGATGATTTTAGTCGGAATGGTAGCGGGGTTATCTGCACCTGCCTGGCCATTCACCAGGTGGTTTTCCAGATCACCTTCGCGGATATTCAGGCTGTTATCATTGGCTGCATCCTTCAACGTGGCATCTTCCACCACGATGTCTGGTGTAATGCCTTTCACCTGAATCGAGCGCCCACTGGGTGTGAAATAACGCGCTGTCGTCAGCTTGATGCCCGTGCCATTGCCCAATGGCAATACAGTCTGCACCGAGCCTTTGCCGAACGTCTGCGTGCCCATGACAATGGCGCGTTTATCATCCTGCAAGGCACCGGCAACAATTTCCGATGCCGACGCAGAGCCACCGTTCACCAGCAGCACCATCGGCACCGTTTTAGTCCAGGCCGGAATACCCTTGAGATAATCAGACTCATTGCCACGCAAATAACTGTCAGGGTTTGCGGTCAGCTTCATTTTCGCATCTTCGGTACGACCATCGGTGTACACCACCAGCGAATTCGGTTTGACAAAAGCCGTTGCTACCGCCACAGCGCCATTGAGCAAACCACCGGGATCGTTACGCAAATCCAGCACCAATCCTTTCAAAGGTGCGCCTTTGTTATCTTTTTGCAAAGTCTCTAGCGCCTTGGCCAAATCTTCACCAGTGTGCTCCTGGAACTGCGAAATACGCACATAGCCATAACCCGTTTCCAGCAGTTTGTATTTAACACTCTTGACCTTGATGACCGCACGCATCAAGGTTACGACAAACGGTTTGGGAAGGCCTTTACGTAACACAGTCAGCGTGATCGGCGTATTCGGTTTGCCACGCATCCGTTTAACCGCATCATTCAGCGTCAAGCCTTTTACTGGTGTCTCATCCAGCTTGATAATCAGGTCACCCGGCTTCAAACCGGCTTTTGCAGCCGGTGTATCGTCGATTGGCGAAACCACCTTGACGAAGCCGTCTTCCATGCCAACTTCAATGCCCAGGCCGCCGAATTCGCCTTGCGTGCCAACCTGCAAATCCTTGAACGCTTCGGCATCCATGTAAGCAGAATGCGGATCCAGCCCCGACAACATACCGTTAATGGCGGAAGCAATGAGCTTCTTGTCATCCACGGGCTCGACATAGTCACTCTTGATTTTGCCGAACACCTCAGTAAAGGCACGCAGATCATCGAGTGGCAAAGGCGCGCTGGCCTCACGTTCAGCCAGCGCAGAATAATTGAGGGTCAAGGCTGCACCGACCAGAATCCCGGCACCGACCAGCCCGACTTTTTGCAGTTTGCTACGCATTGCACGATCCTTCACTTGCCCGCCATCCAGTTCATCGGGTCAAATGCCCGACTCTGGTAACGCAATTCAAAATATAACCCCGCTTCGGGATTACCCCCACTATTACCGACTGACGCAAGCGTTTCACGCGCACCGACATGATCGCCGACCCGTTTATACAAGGTTTCATTATTGCTGTACAGGCTCATATAGCCACCGCCATGATCGACGATAATCAGATTTCCAAAGCCTCTTAACCAATCCGCAAACACTACCTGACCGGCAGCGACCGCCTGCACAGGCTGTCCAGCACGCGCCCGGATAAAAATACCTTTCCACAATGCGCCACCTTGCTCACGTGGAGTGCCAAAACGGTAAACAAGTTCCCCTTGGACAGGCAAACTCAATTTGCCTTTGAGGCGTCCGAATGGGGTGCCATTGAGCACGGCTTGCGGCACGTTTGCTGCTGGCTGCGTCATGCGCGGCGACGACTCACCCTGGGGTGCCACTGGACGCGCTGGCTCATGTCTGCGCGCCTGCCTTGCCGCGCGCTGCGCAGCGGCCTGCTTTGCCGCAGCAGCCCGTTCAGCGGCGGCTTTCTCGGCGGCAGCTTTTTTAGCCGCCGCCCTGGCGAGCGCCTCAAACAGTTGTGTGAGACGTTTTTGATCGCGTTCCAGTGTGACGAGTTGCTTGCGCTGCTGCTGTATTTGTGTACCCAGCTTGTCCAGCACACGCTGTTTTTCCTGACGTTGCAAAATCAGTTGCTGGCGTTGTGCCAGACGCTGTTGCTGGATCGTATCAAGCTGCGCTTTTTTCTGGATCTGCGCTTGCGTCAAACTGGCCAGCCGCTGTTGACTGTCGCGCAACGCAGCGATCAACACGGCACGCTCGCGCGATACGTAAGTGTAATACGCCAGATTGCGGGCAATCTGATTGGGATTTTCACCGTTGAGCAACAGCTCTATCGCATCGGCTTGATGCACTTGATATTGCTGACGCAACAGCGCGGCCAGGGCGCTTTGCTGCTGTCTTATCTGCTGTTTTATTTCAGCGCTGCTGGCTGACAACGCCGACAGGCTGTTATCAACGCCTTGTTGCTGCCGATCCAGTTCAGCAACCCGCCGACTGGCATCGCTGATGGCACGCTCTGAGGTTCGTAGCGCATCCGCCACATCGGTGCGATTGGCCTGCGCGGTCTGGTTGGCTTTGCGCAACTGCTCAATCTGGCTGCGAATCTGTTCCAGGTCACCAGTCGATACCGCTGCCGCCTGTGTTGCACTACACAGCAATAACGCTCCCGCCCAGAACGCGCGATAGTTGGATTTCACTCGAATGCGATCAACGCTCTTCCGGTCATTTCGGACGGCTGCGGCAAACCCATGAGTTTAAGCAGCGTTGGGCTGACATCTTCCAGCGCACCATTGCCCGCCATCGTCAGACGCCGCCTGCCCACATACAACAGCGGCACCATATTCACGGTGTGCGCGGTATGCGCCTGCGTGGTTTCTTCATCCAGCATCATTTCAGCATTGCCGTGATCAGCGGTAATCACAACTTCGCCGCCTGCCGCCAACATGGCCGGGATCACCCGACCAAGACAGTCATCGAGGACTTCAATGGCTTTGATCGCTGCATCAAGATGGCCGGTATGGCCGACCATATCGGCATTGGCATAGTTACAGATGATGGCGTCGTACTGCTTGCTTTCTATCGCGGCTACCAGTTTGTCAGTCAGTTCGTAGGCGCTCATTTCGGGCTGCAAGTCATAGGTCGCGACGTTTGGTGACGGCACCAGAATGCGCGCTTCACCTTCATAAACCGTTTCTTCTCCACCGTTGAAGAAAAACGTGACATGCGGATATTTTTCAGTTTCTGCAATACGCAGCTGCTTCAATCCCAACCTTGCAATATATTCACCAAAGCCATTGTGTATGGGTTCAGGCGGAAACGCGACCGAGACATTGAACTCATCACTGTAGCCAGTCAGGGTACAAAACGCGCCAAGCTTCGGCTGATAGTCGCGTTCAAAGTCATTGAAATCGGCCTCAATGAATGGACGCGATATCTGTCGCGCCCGATCCGAACGAAAATTCATGAACACTACGGCGTCACCATCACCAATGCGCACCGGCAACTTGCCGGGCGGCACGATCGCCGTGGCTTTGACAAACTCGTCGGTTTCGCCACGCGCATACGCTTGCTGCAGGCCCGTTTCCGCATCTGGCGCGGTGAATTCGGCACGGCCTTCACTAATCAGCTCATAGGCTGCTTGCACGCGCGCCCAGCGACGGTCACGATCCATTGCAAAGTAGCGACCGATAATTGAGGCAATGTGGCCAACCCCGACATCGGCTATCACTTTTTCCATCCCGGCAAGATACTTTTCTGCACTTTTAGGCGGCGTGTCACGGCCATCCAGGAATGCATGCACGAATACTTTGTCCAGCCCCTCGTGCGCAGCCATGCGCAGCATCGCGTAAATGTGGTTTTCATGGCTGTGGACACCGCCGTCAGACAGCAGCCCAAGAATATGCAGCGCACCGCCATTGGCTTTCGCTGTCGCGATTGCGCCTTTTAACGCTGGATTATCAAAGAATGATGTGCCCTGAATTGCCAGGTCTATACGCGTGAATTCCTGATACACAACGCGCCCGGCGCCGATATTCAAATGCCCGACTTCGGAATTACCCATTTGCCCGGATGGCAAACCAACCGCCGACTCAGACGCCTGAATCAGAGTGTGCGGGTAGCTTTTCCAGAGCGCGTCCCAGTGAGGCTTGTGCGCTTGCGCGATAGCATTATCGGTTTGACATTGGCGGCAGCCGAAACCGTCAAGAATGATGAGGAGAACTGGATTAGCCTTCATGTAAGGTACGTTTAAGCTCGCTTTGCGTCGTGATAAACGCAGCTGTTTTAAGGGGTAATTTCACGCCAGCAATTTTAGTATATTTTAATATGGCGTGCATTATAATAGTGGGTAATTAATTGATTTTAATCGGGGACACAATGAGCGTATTGAATTTGGAGCACATCGATTTAATCGACAAGGATGAGCATATCGAGCAGGCATCGCGCGCGATGAAGGCGATGTCCCACCCTTTGCGGCTCAAGATTCTATGCGTATTGGGCGACCGTGAAGTCAGCGTACAAGATATTGTTGATAGCGTAGGCACGTCACAAAGCAACATTTCTCAACACTTAGCCATTTTGCGCGACAAGGGCGTGTTGCGTACACGCAAAGATGCCAACCGCGTCTTTTACCGGGTTGGCGATACCCGCACCCTGCGCCTGATCAGCATGATGCGCGACGTTTTCTGCGGCTTTGCCAAGTAAGCCACCCGCCGGGCTGACAGCAACAACCACTCAGCACCTGCCACACCCCCTGCACCATGCTGCATTCAACAACACCGAAGTCGATGCCCGTGTAATATCCTATACGGCACCACCATGTAGATTAAGCTTCTTATTTAGAATATAATAATTCTCTAATATACGTGATGCGAGCGTTCGTTAACACACAGGATTAATCCTGGCGCAGTCACAACTTCAAGGGAAACCATCGGATGTCATTACTCAATTCACGCAAGCTGGCGTGGCAGCTGCTGATATTGCTAGCCCCCCTGGGCACCGCCCAACCGGGTAGTGCGATTGCGGGCACACTTAGTTTTGCACAGTGCGTTGACATGGCGTTACACCAAAACCCTGATCTGATCGCCAGCCGGGCGCAAATCGAACAGGCTGAAGCCGCGCTGCGCCAGGCGCGTGGCAGCCGCCTGCCCAAATTGACTGCTTCGTTGACAGCCACCCGCACCAACGACGCACTGAATGCATTCGGCATCAAATTGTCACAGCGCCAGGCAAGCTTCAACGATTTCGGCTTCAGCCAGTTCGATCCAGCCAATCCCAATCTGCTGAATGTCAAACCCGACACCCTGAATTACCCCGGCAACGTCAACAATTTCAACACCCGCCTTGAAGCCCAGCTGCCGATTTATACCGGCGGCATGATCACCGGCAACATCGAGCAGGCCAAAGCGCTGATCCGCGCAGCACAAAGCGGCGACATTGCTGCCCGCCAAAAACTGATTTATCAGGTATTGCAGGCGTATCAGGGCGTGCATTCTGCACGCGCCATGGTGCAGGTAGCGAAACAGGCCGAGATTGCAGCGAATTCGCAGGTCAAAACCATCACCAGCCTGGTCAAGGGCGGCGTGGTAGTGAAAAGCGACTTGCTGTCAGCGCAAGTACGCCAGCAAGATACCCGTATCCAGTTACTGCAAGCACAAAATGCGGAAGCAAGCGCACTGGATCAACTGCATCTGCTACTCGGCTTACCCCTGAATACACCGCTGGACGTCGGTGCGGCAGTCATGACACCTGCCAGCACCGTATCCGCCGATGACTTGCAACTACAGGCACTGTCCAGCAACCCTGGCGTGCAAGCGCAGCGCAGCCAGGTCGAAGCAGCGCAAGCCAATGTCAAAGTCTCAAAAGCCAATCTTTATCCGCAGCTGGGACTGCTGGCGCGGCAGGACTGGAATGACAGCAAGCTGGGCTTTGCTGCCAACTCGTACACCTTGGCAGGCACGCTCAGCTGGACCGTATTTGATGGCAGCGTGACGCAGAGCGCGGTCGATCGTGCATCGGCCGTTCGCAACGAACAGGCGGCGCGCCTGCAGCAGACAGAAAACGCCGTCGCAGCAGACGTGGCGCGTGCTCGCCGTCAGAGCGCTGAAGCTGAATTCAGCCTGACGGCGCGCGAGCAGGCAATTGAGAGCGCAGAACAGGCCACCGGACTGGTGGAAAAACGCTACGCCAACGGTGTCGCCACCATTACCGAGCTACTGGCCGCGCAAACCCAGCTCGACAAAGCGCGCGCCGACGTGGTGCGCGCCCAATACGAACTCGCCATCCAGCGTGCCAGCCTGCTGCTCGCGCTGGGTCAGCTCGATCCCGCACAATACTGAATCAAAACAGGGAGCCCACCTTGAACCACACGTCTCTACCGTTCTTTCCCGTCAGCGCATTGTTGCTATTGAGCTTAAGTCTGTCTGGCTGTGGCGAATCCAGCAACCCGCCGACTGCAGCGGCTGGTGCCAGCGTAAACGCCACCGTCATGACGGTACAAAACAGCCAGCAGCCAATTGTCTCCAATGCTCCCGGCAATGTGGTCGCCGAACAGCAGGCGCAAATCGCCTCGCGCCTGACCGGCTTTATCAGCGCCATCAACGTACAGGAAGGCCAAAGCGTCGTTGCCGGGCAACGCCTGTTTACCGTCGATCCATCCGAAGTACAAGGCCAACTGAGCCAGGCGCAGGCCGGACTGGCGCAAGCCGAGGCGGCGCTGGCCGACGCCAAAAACGATTACACGCGATTTGGCACGCTGTACAAAGAGGAGGCCATCCCCAAACAGCAATGGGACAAAGTGCGGCTGCAATACCAGGTCGCCCAGCAGCAGTCTGCCGCCGCGCGCGCCGCCGCAAACAGTGCCGGTGCACAAATGCGCTATGCCACGCTGACCGCGCCCTTTGCCGGTGTCGTCACACAAAAGCTCGCCAATGTGGGTGATCTGGCAACCCCCGGCAAACCGGTACTGGTGATTGAAAACCCGGCAAAACTGCAGGTTCAAACCAGTGTACCGGCAGAAATTTTCGGCCACCTGAAGCTGGGTGACAGCGTCAGCCTGCAGCTGGACGGCAGCGAACACAGCACTGCCATCAACGGCAAAATCGCACGCCTGGTGTCCGCAGCCGACCCGGTTACGCACAGCTATCTGGTCAAAATCGACCTGCCCAGCGGGCACCTTTACAAGAGTGGCATGTATGTCAGGGTTGGCTTTGCCAGCGGGGAGCGCACGGGTATCCGTGTGCCGCAGGCAGCGGTACTTGACCGCGTTGGCATCATTGGCGTGTTTGTGGTGGATGCCAATCAAATTGCGCAATTCCGCATGGTACGCACCGGCGCGACCACCAACGGCCAAGTGGAGATCCAGGCCGGGTTGAGCGCAGGCGAACGCATCGTCACCAGCGGCAACGCAACCCTGCAATCAGGCGACAAAGTGGTCAGCAGCGGGAGCGGCAATGTCTGATCCGCACACCGACGCGCCGCTCAATATCGCGGGCAAGCTGACACGCCTGTTCATTGAATCCAAGATCACCGTCATGATCATGCTGGCGGCTGCGCTGGCCGGTGGCATGGCAATCCTGCTCACGCCGCGTGAATACAACCCGCAGATCGTGGTGCCAGCCGCCAACATCATCGTATCGAAACCCGGCGCCTCAGCCAGTGAAATCCAGAATCTGGTAGTCAAGCCGCTCGAAGCGATCATGAACGCGCAGACCGGCGTCAAGCATACTTACGGCTATGCGGTGCCGGATTTCGGCATGGTGACGGTCGAATTTGACGTTGGTCAGGACCAGGAGCGGAGCCTGGTGCGAGTCTACAATCAGCTGGTGGAAAACCTCGATCGCCTGCCGCCTGGCGCCTCTCAGCCGATGGTCAAACCGATCAACGTCGACGACGTGCCGATCCTGACAATTACACTCAGCAGCACGCAGATGAATGATTTCCAGTTGCGCCAGATTGCCGCGCGCGTGCTGGAACAGTTGCGCAACGTACCCGGCGTGTCATTTACCGACCTGGTGGGCGGCGCGCAACGCGCGGTCAACGTGTGGATTTCGCCTGGCAAACTGGCAGCGGCGGGCGTGAGCCTGGATCAGGTCGACAAGATGCTGATGGGCGCAAACGTGTCGTTGCCGATTGGCAAGCTGGTGAACGACAACCGCAATCAGCCGATGCGCCTGTCGGGCTTTCTCGGCAATGCCCGCGAAGTCGGCCAAATCATCATCGGTGCGCCCAACGGCAAGCCGATTTTTCTGAAGGACGTAGCGACGATTGAAGACGGCCCGGCCGAAACCGACAAGCTGTCACGTTACGCTACCGGACCGGCGGCAGCGTCTGCTGCATTTCGTGGCGAAGCGCCCGCCGTCACCATTGCGCTCGCCAAAAAAGCCGGTACCAATGCAGTGGTCGTAACCGAGGCCGTGCTGAAAAAACTCGACCTGCTCAAGCGTGAAGCCATCCCGCAAGGCGTCAATGTTGCCATCACCCGCGACGATGGCGCCAAAGCCGACGATGCGGTGAATACACTGGTCGAGCACCTCGGCATTGCCATCGGCACGGTGGTGCTGATTTTGCTGGTGTTTCTGGGCTGGCGTGAAGCGGCGATTGTGACCCTGACCATTCCGCTAATCCTGTTCGTGGTGCTGCTGATCGGCTACCTGTTCGGCCAGACCATTAACCGTATCACGCTGTTTGCACTGATTTTGTCGCTCGGTTTGCTGGTCGATGATTCCATCGTGGTAATCGAAAACATCCACCGTCACATGCACCTCGGCATCAAGGATTTCAAAGCCTCACTCATCCAGGCCACCAACGAAATCGGTCGCCCGACCAACATTGCCACGCTGGCGGTGATGCTGGCGTTCATCCCGATGGCGTTTGTCAGCGGCATGATGGGGCCATTCATGCGCCCGATTCCGCTCAATGTACCGGTGGCGATGATCGCTTCGCTGTTTTTTGCCTATGCCGTGGTGCCGTGGGCCGCGTTTCGCTGGCTCAGCGGCAAGGCGGCCAAACACCCTTATGTGGCAACCAGCCACACCGAAGACGACCATGCCGCGCACCAGGACGTGCTGTATCGCAGCTACGTCAAAGTCATCCAGCCGTTGATTCAGCATCGCGGCAAACGTAATCTCATGTTCGTGGTGGTGCTGCTGTTGCTGGGCGCCGCCCTGCTGATGCCGGCCTGGCAGTTCATCCGGCCTGCCGGGTTGAATGGCCCGCTGTCGCCACTCGGCGTTGAGCTGAAAATGCTGCCCAATGACAACACCAATACCTTTCTGGTAGAAGTCGACACCCCGGCGGGCAGCACGCTGGCAGAAACCGATCGGGTGACGCGCGCCGTGGGCGAGGTCATCGCCAAAACCGCGAACGTGGTCGATTACCAGACCTTTCTTGGCACCACCGCGCCAGTCGATTTTGCCGCACTGGTACGCGGCGATCTGTTCAAGCAGGGTGACAATCTGGCGCAAATCCGTGTCAATCTCAGCGACAAGCACCATCGCACGGCTTCTTCGCATGAGGTGGTAAACGGCCTGGACGTTGCGCTGGCGCCGCTGCGCAAACAATTTCCCCTGACCAAAATCAAACTATATGAAACGCCCCCCGGCCCGCCAGTGCAATCGCAGGTGCTGGCCGAGCTGTATGGTCCGAACTACGATGCATTGCGTGCCGCTGGCGCTGACGTGAGCCAGGCCTTCAACCAGATTTACGGCATCATCAACGTCGATAACTCGGTCACTGGCACGGTCGATGCCTTTCGCGTCCAGGTGGATCCGGAAAAAGCCGCGCTATCGGGCGTAGCAGTCGGCCAGGTCGCCAAACTGCTGCACGATTATGTATCGGGACACACCGTTGGCACGGTGCACGTTGCAGACGCCCGTGAGCCGGTCGACCTGATATTGCGATTGCCGCGCAGTGAACGTCAAAACCCGGAGCAGATACTGTCAATCCGCGTGACCAATCAGTCCGGCCAGCAAATCCCGCTGTCTGCCATTGCCACCGTGCAACGCACCACGCAGGAAAAACCCCTGTTCGACCGCGACCAGCATCAAGTCGTCAAAGTCGGCGGCGAGCTGCTTAAATCCAGCCCGGTGTACGCCACGCTGGCGCTGGACAAGATGCTCGATAACGTCAAACTGCCGTCCGGCGTCACGTTCAAAACCGGCAACCTCGGCTTTGTTGAAACCCAGCCGGACGACATGCTCAGCTATCACCTGCTGTGGGGCGGCGAAATGCGCCTGACGCTGGACGTGTTCCGCGACCTCGGTTCGGCGTTCATCGTTGCACTGGTGTTTATCTATCTGCTGCTGGTCGGCTATTACAAATCCTTTGTCATGCCGATGATCGTGATGGGCGCAATCCCGCTGACCATGGTCGGTGTGTTTCCTGGCCACTGGATTACCCAGCAGGCGTTTACCGCCACCTCGATGATCGGCGTCATCGCGCTGGCCGGCGTGGTGGTGCG
>DZDB01000051.1:8503-11906 GCA_022736605.1 Sideroxydans lithotrophicus | reverse complement strand
TTTTCGCCTTGATGAAGCTGTGCCCGGTTTTCCACAACAGGGGGCGCCCGCCGCGCTCACGAATCCAGCTGAACAGATTGCGTGTCGATTTCACGTCAAAGATGATTTCGGCATCCGGGTTACGGCTCAGCACGTCGTCGGCAAACAGCATCAGCTGGCGGTCAGGGAAAATGATGCTGCCGTCTTTGGTGACCACGCCGAGGCGGTCGCCGTCGCCGTCGAACGCCAGCCCGATTTCAGCATCACTGGTTTTCAGCGCGGCGATCAGGTCAACCAGATTTTTTGGCTGCGATGGGTCGGGATGGTGGTTGGGAAATGTGCCGTCCACGTCGCAGAACAACTCTTCCACCGTGCAGCCCAGCCGGCGATACAGTTCCGGCCCGAATGCACCGGGTACGCCGTTACCCGAGTCGACAATGATTTTCATCGGCCGCGCCAGCTTGATGTCGCCGACAATGCGGTCGAGGTAAGCCGGTGCAATGTCGTGCTCGCTGTAGCTACCGTTACCGGTCGTCAAGTTGCCCTGCTCGAGCCGCTCGCGCAGCGCCTGGATGGTATCGCCCGACAGGGTTTCGCCGCCCAGCACCATTTTCAGGCCATTGTAATCCGGCGGGTTATGGCTGCCGGTGACCATCACGGCGCTGTTGGTTTTCAATTCGTAGGCGGCAAAATACGTCATCGGCGTGGCGACCATGCCCAGATCGATCACGTTGATGCCGGCCTTCTGGATACCGCGCGCCAGCGCTGCCGCCAGCTCAGGGCCGGACAACCGCCCGTCGCGGCCAATACAGATGGCGGTCTGCGCGCGCGCAACCGCTTCCGAACCGATGGCGTGGCCGATGGCTTCAACGATGTCCGGGGTGAGGGTTTTACCGACGATGCCGCGTATATCGTAGGCCTTGAAAATTTCTGCAGGTAGCTTGGTCATTGGTGTGATCCCGTATGAGTGCGAATTGGCCTGATGTCAGATTACAACGCGTTGATTACACTTTAACGGAAGGCGCCGCGCGGGTGAAGCCCAGCATTCAATGCGGGCTATCAAAAAAGCCCAGCACGCGCGTCGGCAGCCAGGTGATCCGCCCCGGAAACGGCCCGGTCGGGAAGCCGACATGGCCGCCGGTAGCAGGAAAATCCAGCGTGACGGACTTGGATACCTGATCCGGCGTCGGCAACGCATCGCCCGGCATGAACGGGTCATCGCGAGCATTGATCAGCAATGTGGGCAGCGCGATATTGACCAACCCCGGTTTGCTTGACGCGCGCCGCCAGTAATCATCTGCGTCCTTGTAACCGTGCAGCGGCGCGGTGACCAGATCATCGAATTGATACAGCGTGGAAATCGCCTCAACTTTTTTGCGGTCGTACAGCGTCGGATAGGCGTCGAGTTTTTGCAGCGCCTTTTTCTTCAGCGTGCGCAGGAAATTCGCGGTGTAAAAATACCGGTTGAAACCTTTGTCGAGGTTGTGCCCGGTGGCGGTCAAATCCACCGGCGCCGACACCGCCACGGCAGCGTCAATCACGCCGACGGCTTGCTCGCCCTGCTCGCCCAGCCATTTGAGCAGCGCATTGCCACCCAGCGATACGCCGGTGGCGTACATCGGCACGCCTTCGTTGGTGCTGCGCAGTCGGTTCAGGATGTAGCCGATGTCGGCACTGTCGGAGGCGAAATAGGCACGCGGCAGCCGATTGGGCTCGCCCGAACAGCCGCGAAAATGCACCACCACGCCGCGCCAGCCGCGCTGTTTGACGGCATCCATCAGTGCCAGCGCATAAAACCCGCCGGAGTTGCCCTCCAGACCGTGAAACAACACCACCAGCGGTGCGCTGTCCGGGTTATCCACCCAATCGAGATCGAGAAAATCGCCGTCCGGCAGTTCCCAGCGCTCGCGTCGATAATCCACTTTTGGCGGACTGATGAACAGATACGGGTAGAGCGTTTGCAGGTCGCCGCCCGGCAGCCAGGCAGGCGCGTGATAGTCATCGGCTTGCGCCGGCTGGGTATGCGTCAAAATAATCGTAATGAAAACAAAGCCAAGATTAAGGCGCGTGAATAGCCGATGCATCAGGTCGCGCACCCCGTATAAACAACAGACAACCGGTCCTGGAACGTACGCTGCCGTGCGATAGCCCACGTGGTGCCAGATGGTAATCTCCCACCTTGAGATAGATATCGCCCAGCGTGCACTCGCCTTCCATCACCAGCGATTCCTCATCCATGTCGTGTGCATGCGCCGGCATGGCACCGCCGGGCAAAATGCGCATCAGCACCGAGCGCGACGTTGCATCCTCGCGCAGCAGCTTGATCGACACCTTGCGCGTAATCGCCTGCCATTCGCCTTCCTCGGCGCGGATCGTCATGTAGTCGAGCGGATTCGCCGCCAGCGCCTGCACGCCACCCAGAATCCGTTTACGCAAACGCAGCGCCAGCGCCGCGTCGGGCTGGATCGGCGCCAAACCTTCGAGCAGCACTTCCATGCTGTCCGGGCTCAAGCCCTCGTTTCCCTGTTTTTCGTAACGATTCATGACGAAGCCTTCATGGCTGGAAGCGCCAGTTCGTGATGCAAAATCTGCAATGCCTTGCGGATATGGGTTTTCACTGTACCCAGCGGAATGCTCGTGTGCTCGGCAATTTCCTGATGGCTCATGCCCTTGAAAAACGCCAGCGACACCAGTTGCCGCTGCGTCGCCGTCAAATCTGCCAAAGCAGCATGCAGCGCTGTATTGCGCTCCACCGAAAGTAGAATTGCCATCGGATCGTCGTCCGCAGACTGCGCTTCCAGCACCAGCGTTTCCGGCTCTGGATGGGATTCCGCTTCATCGCGCCGCCGCAGATGATCCAGCGCCCGCGAGCGCGTCATCATCAGCAGCCAGGTCAACGGCCGCGATCGCACTGCATCGTAATCCCGGGCGCTGCGCCATACCTGCATGAACACATCTGCCACCACTTCTTCAGCGGCTTCGGATTTGCCAACGATGCGCAGCGCCAGTCCGAATACGCGCGACAGCGTAAGGTCATACAACGCACCCAATGCCGGCTCCTCGCCGCGCCCCACCGCGACCAGCAGCGGGTAACACGCCGCATTCAGACGGTCACTGGCCGTTTCCTGCGTGGCTAGTGTTGGCTCTCGATCCATGGGCTTGAGTATATCAAAGCGCGCTGGAAGCCGTGATGGGGAAAGGGTTAACATGCGGGTTGCCTGTAAGGTAATCATGCAAACTATACGCATGCACCCAGACTTCGGATTTAACCCGTACGCACACCACCATGACCTGCTCCGTTAAATACTGGCTCATCTGCGCCACCCTGATCGCGTCGCTTAACGGCTGCACCAGCCTGCCTGCGCGCCATGAAGCCTCCCTTTATGACCGTCTTGGTGGTGCCCCTGTCATCACCGCCATCACC
>DZDB01000051.1:0-8403 GCA_022736605.1 Sideroxydans lithotrophicus | reverse complement strand
GTGGAAACCCTGTCTACCGTAGGATTCGGAGATATTGTGCCGCGCACGCTGGAAGCCAGAATGTTCACGGTATCGCTGATTGTGCTCGGCATTACCCTGTTCGCAACCACCCTGAGCGTCGTCATCGGGCCGCTGATCGGTGGCAACATCAAACGCATCATGCAAGGAAGGATCGCTAAAATGAACCGCAAAAACCATTTCGTGATTATCGGCGCCTCATCACTGGCATTCAGCATATTCCAGCAACTGCAAAGCCGGGGCATGCCCGTCACCGTCATTGCCCCGTTTGCACGCACCCTGCCCTATCCGCCCGAGACCGACGTAATTGTCGGCGATGCCAGCGACATCAACCTGCTGCGCAGCGCTGGCGTGCCAGAAGCAAAGGCTGTCCTGACGCTGCGTGATGACGATGCGGAAAACGCTTTTGCCGTGCTCGCCATCAAGGAACTGGCGCCGCATGTTCGTACCATCGCCGCAGTCAACGACGCGCGTCATCTGGAAAAAATCCGCCGGGTACACCCTGACATGCTATTTGCGCCACAAGTGCTGGGCAGCGAACTGCTGGTCCGCACCCTGTTTGACGAGAAAATAGACAATGATCTGATTTCAAAGCTGTTGTTTCCGCCACACTGAAATCATGGCGCGAACCAATGTATCGCGACTATCCATCTTCAACCAATAGAAATCGTCAAGACAGTCAGCCCGACTATCGTCGCCTCGACCACATCTCCCTTGAGTACCGGACCGACCCCGGCAGGCGTGCCGGTAAAAATCAGATCGCCCGGAAACAGCTCGACCTGTTGCGACAGCGTGTGGATGATTTCCGGCACCTTCCAGATCATGTCCTCTATATCACCACACTGGCGGGTTGCGCCGTTCACCTTCAACGCTATCCTGCCGTTATCCAGCGCGCCGGTTTGCGACACCGGCGTGATCGCCGCGCACGGTGCCGAATAATCAAACCCCTTGCTCATGTCCCATGGCCGACCCTGCGCCTTCGCTGCCTGTTGTACATCGCGCCGGGTCATATCCAGCCCGACGGCGTAACCAAAAATAGGTGCGTTGGCCTGATCCAGCGGAATATTGCGTCCGCCAACACCCAATGCAACGACCAGTTCAACCTCATGCTGCAAGTCGTTAGTGCCCGGCGGATACGGCATCACCGCGTGATTCGGCAGAATGGCCTGCGCCGGTTTGGTGAAGAAAAACGGCGCTTCGCGCGCGCTGTCGCTGCCCATTTCGCGCGCATGCGCCGCATAGTTCTGTCCAACGCAATAAATGCGGCGCACCGGAAAGGCGTCACCCGAAACAACCGGTATCGTCACAACCGGCGCGGCAGCAAAGACCAGATTCATGCAATCACGCTGTTTAATTCAATGCAGGGTCGGCGCAACGCCAGCCGCGTTCGCCTGCGGTCGCGCCGCTGGCGAACCGTGGTGCAGCACCAGCCGCCAGCTGCCACCCTCCATACGAAACATATTGGTGGCGACGACATGCGCCTGCTGGGTTTTATCTTCGGTGACGGTCAGATGCTCCTCGACCAGATGCACCGCCATGGTGTCGTCTTCCTGCGACTGCACCACGGCAACCGCCAGATTGATCCCGCCCCCACCCGCAAAAATCGCCCGCCAGCTCTCGCGAATGGCGTCAACACCAACCAGAATCGGTCCGGTCGGATGGATACAAACGATATCAGCGCTGTCGGCCCAGACTGCCATCATGGCGTCCAGATCGGCGCTCTCGAAAGCGCGGTAAAAAGCGACTTCAGCGTGTTCAGCGGTTTTAAACATGGTGAATGGGTATAAATTGAAGTGGGATGATGTTAGCTGATTTGACCACGGCCTGCACCGGGCGTAACCGGCGAGCGGCATCAAGCCGTGTATAATCCGCGCTTTACATAGTGCTGTACGCCATGATTGCCACCCACCTCGTCGCGCCGCTGCGCACGGCGCCCTGCCCATGATTGCCCGCCTCATCAAACGCGTATTTGGCAAAAAAACTGCTGCCACCAAAAAATCCCGCCTGCAGCGTATCCCGCTGGCGCAGCACGGCCTGGCGCGCGAGCGCATTCTGCCGTGCGCGCTGAAGGTCACCGACACCCTGCAGCAAGGTGGTTACGCGGCGTTCATCGTGGGTGGCGCGGTGCGCGATTTGCTGCTGAACAAGACACCCAAGGATTTCGACGTCGCCACCGACGCCACGCCGGAGCAGGTCAAAGCGCTGTTTCGCCGCTCGCGCATCATTGGCCGCCGCTTCCGCCTGGTACACGTGATGTGCGGCGCAGATACCATTGAAGTCTCGACGTTCCGCTCCAACGGCCTGCTCACCGACGAGGATGACGACCGCGCCACCGACGCCACCGGGCGCATCGTGCGCGACAACGTCTTCGGCAGCCAGGAAGACGATGCCGAGCGCCGCGATTTCACCGTCAATGCGCTGTATTACGACCCGACCAGCCAGGAAATCTGGGACTATCGCGGCGGCGTCGCCGACATCAAGCAAAAAACCTTGCGCATGATCGGCGACCCGGCCACGCGCTACCGTGAAGACCCGGTGCGCATGCTGCGCGCGGCACGCTTTGCTGCCAAGCTCGATTTCAGGATCGACGAAGCCACACGCGCGCCTGTGGCCGAGTTGGCCGAGCTGCTCGACAACGTGCCGCCGTCGCGGCTGTTCGACGAAATGCTCAAGTTGCTGCTGTCCGGCCACGCGCTGCGCGGCGTACACCAGCTACGCGCCGAAGGCCTGCATCACGGCGTGCTACCGCTGCTCGACAGCCTGCTCGACGTGCCTGAAAGCGAACGCTTCATCACCGCCGCGCTGCACAATACCGACCTGCGCGTGCAGGCCGACAAACCGGTTTCGCCCGCCTTCCTGTTTGCCACGCTGCTGTGGCACGAGCTGCAAACTGAATACGCACAGCGCATCGCCGCCGGTGAAAAACCCAGCCCGGCGATGTTCGAGGCAATGGACGCCGTACTCGACCGGCAGCGCGCGCGCCTCGCCGTGCCGCGCCGCCTGGACGGCACGATGAAGGAAATCTGGACGCTGCAACCGCGCTTCGAGCAGCGTTCCGGCAGCCGTCCCTACCGTTTGCTGCCGCACCCGCGCTTCCGTGCCGGTTATGACTTTTTACTGTTACGCGGCCAGAGCGGCGAAGTGGCGCAGTCATTATGCGACTGGTGGACCGATTTTCAGGATGCCAGCGACGACGTACGCGCCAGCATGCTGCTGCCCGAACCGGTCGCGCAGGCCAAACGCAAGCGCCGCAGGCGCGGCCCCAAGCCCGCCAGCCCGAGCGCACCTGAAGCATGACCGCCTGCACCCTGACGCCCTTGCCTGCGTCGGCATTTGTCGCGCTCGGCAGCAACCTGGCCAAGCCCGCCGAGCAGGTACTGCACGCACTCAACGCCCTTGCCGCCCTGCCCGACACACGCGTACTCGCGCGCTCAGCGCTGTATCTGAATGCGCCGGTGGGCTACGCCGAGCAGCCCGATTTCATCAATGCCGTGGCGCATATCGAAACCCGCCTGACAGCGCATGGCTTGCTCGACGCGCTGTTGCAAATCGAGCACCAGTTTGGCCGCGAGCGCAGCTTTCGCAACGCGCCGCGCGTAATTGACCTGGACCTGCTGATTTACGCCGACCTGCAATGCCACGACACCGGCCTGACCCTGCCACACCCGCGCATGCACGAGCGCGCCTTCGTGCTGGTGCCGCTGCTGGAAATCGCACCGCAAGTGGTGATTCCCGGGCGCGGCCCAGCGGCGGATCATCTGACTGACGCCCGCCACGGCCTGAATCCGGTGGCCGACGACTGGCACGCGCGCCCGGCGCAACAGGGCAGCGCGCGCTGATGCTGGAAAAGTATCGTTACATCGCCGTTGAAGGCCCGATCGGTGCGGGCAAAACCAGCCTCGCCAGACGCATCGCCAGCCACCTGCAGGCAGAATTGCTGCTGGAAAATGCCACCGACAACCCCTTCCTGCCGCGCTTTTACCAGGATCCCAAGCGCCACGCGCTCGCCACCCAGCTGTTTTTCCTGTTCCAGCGCAGCGCCCAGGTGCAGGATCTGCAGCAGGGCGACCTGTTTGCGCACAGCACCGTGGCGGATTTTCTGCTCGACAAGGATCTGCTATTTGCCCGCCTGAATCTGGACGACGACGAATTCCGTCTTTACCAAACAATTTACGACGAGCTGCAACCCAAGGCACCGGTACCCGATCTGGTCATTTATCTGCAAGCCAGACCCACCGTGCTGCTTGAACGCATACACGGACGCGGCCTCGGCTACGAGCAAAGCATTTCGGCTGATTACCTGCAACGATTGGGCGACAGCTATGCGCGGTTTTTTTACAGTTACGACGCGGCACCGCTGTTCACCGTCAACTGCGAGCACCTGAATTTTGCCCATAACGACGCCGATTTTGCCCTGTTGCTGGCACAGATCGACGCGATGCGCGGCCAGCGCGAATTTTTCAACCGGGCGGGGTAAAATCAACGCATGTCTACTACCCTCATCAACCTGCAACAACGCGCCAGTGCCGGTGAAAAACTCGCCATGCTGACCGCCTACGATGCCACGTTTGCCGCCGCACTCGAAGCCAGCGGCGTTGACGCACTGCTGGTGGGTGATTCGCTCGGTATGGTATTACAGGGTCAACCTTCGACCCTGCCGGTCAGTCTCGCCGACATGGCTTATCATACCGCCAGCGTCGCGCGTGGCGCTCCTCACAGTTTCATCATCGCCGACCTGCCATTTGGCAGTTATCAGGCCAGCCCAATGCAGGCATTTGACGCCGCCGCCCAGTTGATGGCCGCCGGCGCGCACTGCGTCAAGCTCGAAGGCGGCGCGGTGATGGTCGAAACCGTGGCATTTTTAACCACACGCGGCGTGCCGGTGTGTGGCCATCTCGGTCTGCTGCCGCAGTCGGTCAACACGCTGGGCGGCTACAAGGTGCAGGGCAAGAGCGACGCCGCTGCCAAATTGCTCATCGCCGACGCGCTGGCACTGCAGCACGCCGGTGCCGGCATGCTGGTGCTTGAAGCCATCCCCGCCACATTGGGTGCTGAAGTCACCCAGGCGCTACATATCCCCACCATCGGCATTGGCGCCGGGGCGGCCTGCAGCGGCCAGGTGCTGGTGCTGCACGACATGCTGGGCATTACCGCTGGCAAGCCGCCGCGCTTCGTGCGCAATTTCATGCCGGGTGCCGACAGCATCCAGGCAGCGGTCAGTGCCTACGTGAAAGCGGTGAAGCGCGGCGAATTCCCGGCGGCTGAACACGGCTTTTAGGCGACCCATGCAGGTTTTGCACAGTCTTGAGGCGCTGCACAACTGGCGCGCCGCCCACACTGACGTCGCGCTGGTGCCGACCATGGGCAACCTGCACGACGGCCATCTGGCACTGGTCGAACTGGCGCGTCAGCACGCCGCCCACGTCGTGGTCAGCATTTTCGTCAACCCGCTGCAATTCGGTCCGAACGAGGATTTTGCACGTTATCCGCGCAGCTTCGACGCCGACTGCGCGCGGTTACAATCCGCCGGTGCCGACGCCGTGTTCGCACCCGACGCCGCCGCGCTGTTCCCGCAGCCACAGCGCTATCACGTCGAGCCACCCGCTTTGGCAAATGAACTGTGCGGCGCGTTTCGCCCCGGCCATTTTCGCGGCGTCGCCACCATCGTGCTCAAGCTGCTCAACCTGGTGCAGCCGCGTATCGCGGTATTCGGCCGCAAGGATTACCAGCAGCTCGCGATCATTCGCGGCCTGTGCGCCGATCTGAATGTGCCGGTGCAGATTATCGCGGGCGACACGGTACGCGCCGCCGACGGCCTGGCGTTATCGTCACGCAATGGCTTCCTCAGCGCAGACGAGCGTGCCGAAGCGCCGCGCCTGCATCAGGCGTTGAATGAAATCGGCCAGCAGCTGGTCGCCGGGCAGCGCGATTTTGCAACGCTGGAACACGCCGCCGCACAAACACTCGCCAAGCACGGCTGGCGCGTCGATTACATCGCCATTCGCCGCCTTGATCTGGCACTGTCCGACGCAACTGACACGCACTTTATAATCCTCGGCGCGGCGCATCTCGGACGCACCCGCTTGATCGACAATCTCGAACTGACAGTCGCAGAAAATTTATAGTTTATAATGGTGGTCTAATATTCGTTACCCAGAAAGGGCAACGCCATGCAAAGAACCATGTTGAAATCCAAGTTGCACCGCGTGCGCTGCACCCAGTCAGAATTGCATTACGAGGGCTCGTGCGCGATAGATGACGCGCTGCTGGAAGCTGCCGACATCCGCGAATACCAGCAGATCGAGATTTACAACATCACCAACGGCGAGCGTTTCACCACCTACGCGATCCGCGCCGAGCGCGATTCCGGCACCATTTCGGTCAACGGCGCGGCGGCGCACAAGGCGCATCCGGGCGACCTGCTGATCATTGCAACTTACGCCACGTACAACGAAATCGAACTGGATAAATTCGCCCCGCAACTGGTGTACGTCGACGCCGACAACCGCATCATCGCCCGCCGCAGCCAGATTCCGGTGCAGGCGCAAGGCTGAATTTCAGGCCATCGTCATGTGCGCACGCCAGTTGCGCCAACCACCAAACCAGGTGATTTCCGGCTTGTCTGGCACGGCAACTTCTTCACACAGCACGCCCCACACGCGCGAGCCGTCCTCAAGCTCCACCTTGCCCAGATAGAGATGCGGCGGTTCGCGCTCGAAAATCACCTGCACCAGCCCTGACGGCACCTGATACAGCTCCCCGGCGATGGCCGCCCCACCCGCCTGCGACTTCACCATGCCGGGATAGCTGCCTTCACCCATGGCATACAGGCGATAGCCGGGTGCGGTGCGGGTTTCCAGCAAAAACGTGCAGCCGTGCAGATTGTCGTGCAGCGTTTCGCCGCGCATCAGGGTGCCATTGACGAAGAGCAGCATACTTACCTCGTAAAAGATGCCAGCGCCTCAAGCAGCGCGCCAGACGTTGACGTGGCGCCAAAAATGCCGCCTTGCATGGCAGTCATGGTCAGCGCCGCTTCATGGTGGTGCTGCTCGGTCGCGCCGCAGCAATCGCCCAGCACCAGACATTCAAAACCCCGGTCGTTGGCTTCACGCAGCGTGGTATGCACGCACACGTCGGTGGTGATGCCGGTCAGAATCAGATGGGTAATGCCACAGGTGCGCAGGATATGTTCCAGATCGGTGGCATAGAAACTGCCCTTGCCGGGCTTGTCGATGACCGTTTCGCCCATCAGCGGCGCCAGCTCGGGGATAATCTCCCAGCCCGGCTCGCCGCGCACCAGAATGCGCCCGCACGGTCCCGCCTCACCAATGCCGGGGCACACGCGCTTGCTGCGCCAGACCTTGTTGGCCGGCAGATCGACCAGTTCCGGGCGATGGCCTTCGCGGGTATGGATGACACGCATGCCAGGTACCCGCCGCACCGCTTGCAGACAGCGCTGGATCGGCGCGATCGCGGCGCGCGTGTTGCCAATGTCGTAACCCATCGCATCGACATAGCCACCCGCGCCGCAAAAATCGGTCTGCATGTCAATGACGATGAACGCCACTTTTTCCGGTATGACGGTGCCGTCAAACGGCCACAGATACGGCTCGGCGGCGACCTGAAAGCCGGGCGCAGCCATCAGCTTTGCACCGCGTCGGCCACCGGCGCATCGACGTCCGCGTGATGGGTTTCAGCCACCGGCGCGTATTGCGCGCGCGTCAGCATCACCAGCCAGCCCGCCACCAGCAGGTAACTCAACGCCACCATCGGCGAATGGCCGATGCCAATGCTCTCACTGTGCATGAAGCCGAAGAACGACAGCACCGCCCCGGCTGCGGCAAACGCCGCCGCCTTGAGAAATTCGCGTTCGATGATGAACACCGCCATCGCCGCCAGAATCAGGCTCACCAGAATCGCACCGCCACCCAGCACGCCCAGACCCTGATACAGAATTCCCGCCTGGCCGAGCTTGTCGAAACCGACCGCCGCCGCGTTGGTGCCCGCCGCGCCGAGCGAATTGTCAATCAGCATCTTGCCCCACGCCGCCACTTGCGGCACCAGCGCCAGCACCACCGCCGGGGCGTGTTTGCGTGGCGTTTCCTGGAACGCCTGCGCGCCGATCAGCATGCCGATGTAGAGCAGGATCGGCGACAGCGCCACCACCGGGATCAGCGCCATGATCAGCGCGACGATGCCAAACCACGCCAGCACCAGCACCATCACGCCGGTCGCCGCCGCGTAGCCGATGCGCCCGCCGATGGCTTTCCAGCCGGGATGGCCGATGTAGACCGCGTTAATGAACGGGTTGCCCATCAGGCAGCCGATCAGGCTGACCACGCCATCGGCGGTAAGCACCCGCGTAGTCGGAAAACTGTCGCCCCC
>DZDB01000050.1:7133-11968 GCA_022736605.1 Sideroxydans lithotrophicus | reverse complement strand
TCATGAATGTCGCCAACGCCAGCGCGGTGCTCGCCAGCGCCAGTTTGGCACCGGTCAGCGGTTCAGGTATCGCCGCTGCACCGTTGCTCATGATGCGCCGCGCGCCTTGCTGGCCGAACCGAGATTGGCGCGAATAATGCGCGCGATCAAGACGTCGATCATATTATCAGTACGTGCGTAAACACCGGTTTGCGTGGCCTGGGGCGCGGGCGTGTGATTACCTGCCAGCACCGCGCCCGCAGGATTGGCAACATCTACCGTCACCTCCATCGACATGCCCACACGCAGCGGAAATTTGACCACTTGACTGGCATCCAGCCCGATCCGCACCGGGATGCGCTGTACCACCTTGATCCAGTTACCCGTGGCATTTTGCGCCGGCAGCAACGCAAACGCCGCGCCGGTGCCCGCGCCCATGCCGATGACGTGACCGCGATAATCGACCTGTCCACCATACGCGTCAGAGGTCAGCCGCACCGGCTGGCCGATACGCATGTCACGCAGTTGCGCCTCCTTGAAATTGGCGTTCACCCACACCTGGCGCAGCGGCACAATGGTCAGCAACGGCGCGCCGACAGCGATGCGCTGCCCGAGCTGCACGCTGCGTTTGCCGACATAACCGTCGATCGGCGCCAGAATCGCGCCGCGCTTGAGATCAAGCCAGGCCTGGCGCACCTTGACCGCTGCCGCCAGTACCTTGGGGTTGTGCTGCACGTCGATCCCGCTGGTCAGCAGTTGATTGGCGCGCAACTGATCCTGCGCCGCGCTGAGCTGCGCCGCCGCCACGCTCACCGCGCTGCGGGCATTGTCGAGTGCGGTCTGCGCATGCTGCACCTCCTCTTTTGACACCGCACCGCTGGCAGCAATTTTCAGCCGCCGTTGCAGGTCCTGCTGCGCATTGGCCAGATCGCTGTTGGCCTGCGCCAGCCCGGCGCGGCGCTGGCTCACCGCCGAACCCAGACTGCTGTTGTCGGCGTACACCGTGCTCACCTCGCGCACGGTTTGCGCCAGCTGCGCTTCGGCTTCGTCCAGCGCCACCTGCGCATTGGTGCTATCGAGCCGCACCAGCGGTTCACCCGCGCGCACGTAATCGGTTTCGCTGGCGGCAATCGCCACCACTGTCCCTGCCACCTGCGAAGTCAGCTGTACGATATTGGCATCGACATAGGCGTCGTCCGTGTATTCATAATGCCGCTCGTAAATAAACCAGTACGCGCCATACACGATGGCCGCCAGCACCACGGCTGCACCCAGAATCAACAGCAGTTTTTTGCGTTGTTCGGGCTGGGCTGCTGTTTTTTTCGGTGTTTCTGCTGTGGATTCACTCATGGTTTTTCTCCCGCTGGCTGCGCGGTTATTGTGTTATCGGTTAGTGAATAAGTCGTGGCAGGTGCTGCGTAACCGCCACCTAACGACTGGATCAGCGCCACCTCCGAGCTGTAGGCGCGCGCTTGCAAATCCAGCAAGGTGCGCTGCTGTTCAAGCGCGGCGGATTGTGCTGTCAGCACCGTCAGATAATTGCTCAGACCAGCCTGATAGCGCTGCAAGGCCAGCGCGCTCGCACTGTCCAGTGCGCGGGTGACGGCGCGCTGCTGGCCCAATTGAAGGTCAACTGCACGCCACGACGACAGCGCATCAGCCACTTCGCGCAACGCAGCCAGCACACCGGCGTTGTACTGCTCAATCGCTTCGTCGGTCTCGGCGGTACGGCCCTTGAGTTGGGCGCGCAAACGGCCAGCGTCAAAAATCGGCAGGCTGATGGCGGGCGCCAGACCGAGCGTGCGGCTGCCAGCGGTGAGCCAGTTCGACAAACCAATCGCATCAAAGCCAATGAACGCGCTCAGGTTAATGTTGGGATAAAACCCGGCTTTAGCGGCGTCGATGCCTCGCAGATCACTTTCAACGCGCCAGCGCGCAGCCACCACATCGGCGCGATGGCCAAGTAACGCTGCCGGTATCTGTGCCGGCGGCGATGGCAGCGGCGTCGCCGGCAGCACTGCATTCAACCCCGCCGTAGCCGCAGGCTCGGTACCCAGCAAAGCTGCCAGCGCATGCCGTTGCTGCGCAATCTGCGCGTTCAATGCGGCGCGATGGGCGCGAATCTGTGGCACTTCTGCCTGCGCCTGACGCTGTGCCAGCGTGGTATCGAGTCCCGCATCGACACGTTGCCGTACCAGTTGCAGACTACGCTCACGTTGCCCCAGCAACTTTGCATCGAGGCGCTGCTGCGCTTGCAGCCGGGCGAGGTTGAAATAGCCCTGCGCGACCTGGCTGGTGAGCACCACCCGTGCCGCCTGCGCGTCGGCTTCGGCCGCACGCGCCTGGCCAATGGCTGCGTCAAGCGTGGCGCGGTTTTTGCCAAACAGGTCAAGTTGCCATTGTACGGTTGCACGCACCGTCGCGCTGTCGACCACCGCGCCACCCAAGGGCGGCGGATAGATATCGTTTTCGCTAAAACGCTGACGCGTTACGCTGGCAGCCGCACCCAACTGCGGATAGCGCACGCTGTCCGCTTCAGCCGCCGCCGCCCGTGCACGCCGCACCCGGCTGAGCGCGATTTTGACATCCGGACTGGTGGCCAGCGCCTGACGCATCAGCGCATCCAGTTCGGCATCGTGATACGCTCGCCACCAGGTTTGCTGCGGGAATAACGCCAACTCGGCGGGATTGTTTTGTTGCACCTGCTGCGTTTGCAACAACCTGGATTGGGTGTGGATACCAGCAAAACTGGCGCAACCACCCAACGCCAGACTTACCAGCATCAGCCCGACGCTGCGCACCACCAACCGGTTTCCTGGTGCGTTCATGCACTTGGCGCCGTGCTAGGGGTATCGCCACCGTTTGCAGTAAAGCGCCGCAACAAGGTTTTAAACTGTGCCAGCTCAGCCGCATCGAAACCACGCAGATGCTGATTCAGTACCTTCACCAGCTGTGCCGGTATCTGCCCGGCAATGACGCGCCCTGCATCGGTCAGTTCAAGGTTGACCACGCGCCGATCCGCCACACTGCGAATGCGGCGGATCAGGCCTTTGGTTTCGAGCCGGTCAAGCATGCGCGTCATCGCACCGCTGTCGCTGTAGCTGGCGCGCGCGCAACTTGCCACCGTATCGCAGCAGCCCTTGGCGATCAGCAGCAGCGGCGCCCACTGCTTGCCGGTCAGGTCAAAGCGCTGCATTTCCGTGTCGGTGCTTTTGTAAAACGCCTGCAACGCGCCCTTCATCAGATAGCTGACGGATTCTTCCGGCGTGTAATTGCTTGCATCATAGAAATCGGGCTGTATCTCTTGCACTGCGAATCACCTTGGCTGAATAGCTTGATGGCTTTGATATTAATGCCTAGACAGTAATTGTCAAGACAACATTTAACCGTGGGGCAGCATTTTGGCCAGCAAGGTACGCAGCTTGGCCGGGCGCAGGGGCTTGTGCAGCAGGGGATAGCCGCTGGCTTTGATGTCACGCACCGCGTCAGCACCGGTATCACCAGTAATCAGCACCACCGCAATGCGCTTGCTGAAGTGCTGGTGCAGCGTGGCGATGACATCCAGACCCCTGACGCCATCACGCAGCCGGAAATCGCACAACAGCACATCCGGCGGCGCTGCCAGTTGCGCCATCAGCTCGGCGCCACCACGCGCAGTCACGACGCGCAAGCCCCAGCCACCCAGCAGGGTATGCATGCCGGCGAGGATGGCTTCATCATCGTCCACCACGGCGACCACACCGCGCAAGCGACCCGATAAGGTGTCACGGCCTACCTCGCGCTGTTCTTCAACCACTGCACCGGCAGCGGCGCGCGGTATGTTGATGCTGAATATCGAACCCGAACCGGGGTGCGAACGCAAGCTGACCTGACACGCCAGCAGTTGCGCCAGACGCTCAACAATGGCCAGACCCAATCCCAGCCCTTTGTCGCGATCGCGCTCCGGGTTGTGCAACTGGACAAACTCCTGAAATACTGCGCGTTGTTTATCGACGGCAATACCGCAGCCACTGTCCCATACCTCGATGCAAACCCCGTCTGCACGCCAGCGGCAGCCCACCACCACGCCACCGCGCACGGTGTATCGCAACGCATTGCTGACCAAATTGAACAGGATACGTTCCAGCAACAATGGGTCGCTGTGCAGCAAAGCCCGGCTCGGCACCACCAGCAGCTTCAGCCCTTTGGCTTCGGCCTGTGCAGTAAACGCGCTGCGGATGTGGTCGAGCAAACGATAAGCGGGGAATACGCGTGCCTGCACCTCAATCACCCCCGCATCGAGCCGGGAAATATCCAGCAACGCGTTAAACAGCCCGGACATGGCAGCCACCGAGGCCTCCAGATTGGCCACAATGCGCAGCGCGTCGGGTGTCTGCAGCTGTTCTTTGAGCGCTGCCAGAAACAGTCCCATCGCATGCATCGGCTGACGCAGATCATGACTGGCGACGGCAAGAAAATGCGATTTGGCAATATTGGCGCGCTCGGCGGCGTCTTTTTGCGCGGCCATATCAGCCGTCGCCTCACGCACACGCTGTTGCAACTCATTGCGCGAACGGCTCAGGGACTCAGCCATCTGGTTGATGCCTGCCTGCAGCGCAGCCAGCTCGCCCACGCTATGGCCGGTCACGCGCGCGTGCAGCGCACCGCTGCCGATTTCGTGTACCACCGCCAGCATGCGCCGCACCGGATGCAGGATGGTATTGGACAAACGCAGCGCAAGCACGACGCTGAACAGCAGCCCGAGCAGGCTGACCGTCACACCCGCCAGCCACACGCCGTGGCGCTGGTTATCCAGATGCGACCGGGCGATGCCCAGCCAGACCCAGCGCGGCGTACCTGCCGTGGACAAGGACACC
>DZDB01000050.1:0-7033 GCA_022736605.1 Sideroxydans lithotrophicus | reverse complement strand
CGTATCAAACGGCAGGCTGGGCATGTTTCCCACTGCCACCAGCGGACGATGCTGCGCGTCCAGCACCGCCACAAAAGCCACGTCTGCCTCGGACTGCACCGCCTGCAACAATGCATGCAGACGCGCCTGATCCTGACCTGCCAGATCAAGCTTAACCGCGACCGCCAGTTGCCGCGCCAGCGCCTGGCCACGCGCCTGCATTACCTGCTCGGCATCGGCAACGCGCTGCTGGCTGAAATAGACACCCAGCGCCAGCGCACTCAGCAGTGCTGGCAAAATACCCAGCCACATCACCCGTGCACGCAGACTCAGGTGTGTCATGGCTTATAAAAGTTTGCGCCGCTGCGCTGCCATCACCGCTTCGGTACGGTTGTTGACCCCAAACGCACGAAAGATACCGGCCAGATGCACCTTGATCGTGCCTTCGCCCAGCCCCAGTTCACGTGCGATCAGCTTGTTGGGTTTGCCAGCAGCGAGCAGGCGCAGCACGTCCATCTGGCGCTCGGTCAAGCTGCACGGCGGCAAGGCATCGTCCACTGCGTCGACCAGCAGCGTGTCCTGATTCAGCAACAGCGGCGGCAGGTACACGCCACCCGACAGCACCAGCCGGATGGCCGACAGCATCACCTGGCTGGAAGACGATTTTGGAATGTAGCCGAGCGCACCGACGTCCAGCACCGCCTGCACGCTCAAGCGTGATTCGGAGCCGGATAGCACCACTACCGGCACACTCGGATGCGCCTGCTGAAACTGCACCACGCAATCAATCCCGTCCATGCCTGGCATATGCAAATCCAGCAGCGCCAGGTCGATATCGTCGTGCGCATCGGCGTGAGCAATTGCCGCGCAACAGCTTTCGGCTTCCAGCACCTGCACAGCCTCATCGAGTTGGCGCAACAGGTAACGCGCACCCTCGCGGAACAAGGCATGGTCGTCAGCGAGCAGTATTTTCATCGTTAAAATTCCAGTGTCAGCGTCACAAATGCGCGCCGGTCATAGCGGTATTCCGGGCGAAACTCGCTGTAGGCGCCATTGAGCGCCTGCCCCACCAGCGCGATTTCCGCCGCGCGCACGCCAGCACGCCAGCGCCTGGCCAGCCGCGCGTCGATGCGCTCGTAGCGCTTGACCGGATCACCCTCACCCAGCCAGGTCATAGCGGCCTCTTGATAATAACCCGCGCTGGCCTGATAACCGCCTTTGAATGCCTGACTGATCAACACACTGGTCTGACGATGTGGCACCGAATGACGTGTCTCCGCGTCGTCTGAATGCACTGTGGTCCAGGCCTGGTTGACGATGATCAGCGCACCTTCAATTGGCCGCCAGCGCAGCTGGAACTCGGCACCACGCAGGGTGGCGCTGCGCAGATTACGCGTGGTGGTATAGCCGTTGACCGGATCAAGCAACTCAGTGCCGGGTGGAAAAAACTGCGTGATCTGACCGATCAAATTGCTGTATTGATCGTAAAACAGACGCGCATCCAGCGTCAGCCGCTGCTTGCGAAAATCGCCCACATAGCCGATCTCGCGCGACAGCACGCGCTCGGGCTGCAAGCCGCCCTGATTCTGATTGACCTGATTGAGCAGCAAACCACTGTAGGCGAACTTGAAATCCCCACCTTGCTCGACCGGTGTGGGCGAGCGATAGCCCCGGCTGATACTGGCACGCAGCGCATGGCCGGGCGTCATCAGATAATTCACCGCCAGCCGGGGCGACAACGTCGTGCCGCTGTAATACTGCTTTTCCAGCATGGCACCAGACTGCACAATCCAGCGCGGCGTGACGCGCCATTCACCGTTGGCAAACAGCCGGTAGAGATTACCGCCCAGTGTTTTGCCCGTGCCCAGATAGCTGTCCGATTTGATCTGGTCGCGCCGGATTTCAGCGCCCCATACCAGCCGCAGGTCGTCACGCGGGTTGGCAATCATCTGGTATTCGAGGCTGTCGCGCCAGGCTTCGTAATTGAGGTTGACCGGATAAATCAGCGTGGCAGGCAAGGGCGCTGGCAAAGGTGGCGGAACTGGCGTGCCAGACACACCCAGCGGTACTATCCATTCTTCGCGCAGTTTGTTATGCGAATGGTTGAATTGCAACGACCACTCACGCTGGGCGCCCTGCGCGCGACGAAAATGAAGCAGCACAAAATCGCTGGTTGACGTCTGGTCATGCGTTGGATAGGTAAAATCGCCCGGATCACCTTTGCGCCATTTACCTTCGCTATAGCCCAGTTGCGCACTCAAGGCATCGGTGTCGTTCAACTGATAATCGCCACGCAGATTCACCAGCCGATCGCGCGCCAGACTCGGAAAATCCTTGTACCGCTCATCCTGCTTTTGCGCCACGGTGACACGGTAATCCAGCGCGCCGATCTGACCACCGTGGCGCAGCATGCCGTCACGGATACTGTCCTGACCAGTGCTGATTGATGCAGTATTGCCATGCGTTTCCGCCGCATGCCTGGAAACGATGTTGATGACTGCCAGAAACGCATTCGGCCCGTAGGTCGCCGCGTTCGGGCCACGCACGATTTCGATGTGATCGATGTCCTCAATGGCGAGCGGCAGATCACGCCAGTTCACCTGACCGAAACCGACGTTGTAAATCGAACGGCCATCGACCAGCACCTGCATGCGGCGCGAATACGCATCGCTCATGCCGTGGTAGGTCACCACCGGTATGCTGCCCGTATAGTTGGAGACGCTGAACCCCGGCACCAGCCGGAACAAATCGGGAATTTCACGAAACCCCGAAGCGCGGATCATTTCCTGGTCGATCACCGTCACGGCAGCGGGCGCTTCCTGCTGCGGCTGCGACAGGCGCGAGGCGGACAACACCACAGGCAGGTCATTCAGATAATCGGCTTCAGAAACGGAAGGACTGATTTCTGCGCATAGCGACTCACTGGCACCAAGCGCCAGCGTCATCCCCACCACACCGCTCAAAAAAATCGGCCGCATCTCACTCCCGCTATCCGTCACAACAGCAACGCCGGTATTTTTTGATTATTTTGCCGACGCTGCGGCGCTGGCCAGCGCCTGTAAACTCACGTAGTCAATCTTGCCGGTGCCCAGCACCGGCAAAGCTTCAATGTATTCCAGTCGACGCGGCACGGCAATCTCCGGCAGCCCCAGGCCGCGCGCCGCGTCGAGCAGGCGTTCACGGGATAAATCGCTAGCCGTGGTAAACAGCACGATCGCTTCGCCACGCTGCTCGTCCTGCGTGGTCGCAGCGCCGTGTTGCGCATCGGGCGCGGCGCGATGCGCAATCGCCTCAACCGTTTCCAGCGAAATCATTTCACCCGCGACTTTGGCAAAACGCTTGACCCGGCCAATGATATGCACAAATCCGGCGTGGTCAATTTCCACCACATCGCCGGTGTTGTACCAGCCGCTTCCCAGCTCGGACGCGGGTGTTTCGAGCACGCCCGGCTGCTCGACGCGGTAATAGCCGAGCATCAGATTGGGACCGCGCACGTGCAGCACGCCACCACGCCGGAAGCCCGGCAGCGGGATCACGCGCGCTTCCACACCGGGCAACAGATGCCCCACCGTGCCGGGATGAATATCGTCCAGCGGATTAACCGCCAGCACCGGCGCAGTCTCGGTTGTACCGTAGCCTTCTAGCAGCTCGATGCCAAACTTGGTGCGCCAGGTTTCGCGCACCGATTCGGCGAGTTTTTCGGCCCCAGCAACGACGATGCGCAGGCTGCGAAAATCCTCTGGCGTCGCGTATTTCGCGTAGTTTGCAAAAAACGTGCTGGTACCGAACAGCACGCTGGATCGGTGCTCGCGAATCAGGGTGGGTATCTGTTTGTAATGCAGCGGCGTGGTATATAAAAAACTCGATGTGCCGCTAAACAGCGGCAGCAAAACGCCAGCCGTCAGACCGAAAGAATGAAACATCGGCAGCGCACTGAAAAAACGCTCATCCGCCGAAAAATCAATCGCCGCACGCACTTGATCGACGTTGGCCAGCAACGCCCGGTTCGACAGCACCACACCCTTGGGCTTGCCCTCCGAGCCAGAGGTAAACAGCACCACGGCGGCATCGTCGGCCTTGAGGGGCTGCGTAGCCAGTGCCGGAAAACGCAGCGCGTACGCCATCAGCCAGAGTTTATCGCGCCAGCCAAACTGGGCGCGCAGGTCTTCCAGATAAACCAGCTTGACGTCCTTGAGCGCGTCGACGACGGCTTCCAGTTCGGCTTTTTGCAGAAACACGCGCGAGGTAATCAGGGTGCGCACTTGCGCGGCGACGCAGGCGTTCTGCAACGCCTGCGTGCCCGCCGTGTAATTGAGCAGCGCCGGAATCCGGCCAAAGGCGTTCATGCCCAAGATCAGACACAGCGTAGAGGCGAGGTTCGGCATGAGCACGCCAACGTGCTCGCGTGGCGCGCTGATTTTGCTCGTCAGCCGCCCCAGTGCGAGGCTGATTTTAAGCAGCTCACCGTAGCTGTAAGCCGCTTGGCGGGTATCGCCCAGCGCCACGCGTTCACGTCCGAACTGCTGCAGCACATCCAGAAACCGGCTGTACAGGCTCTCATCCGCGCGCGGCGCTGTGAACGGATGCGCAGTAGCACGCATTGAATCAAGCGTCGGCGTATTTCTGCCGCAGCGCGACGCGTTTTTCATACGCTTCGCGCGCGATTGCCACGTCTTCCAGGAAATACGGCAATTCCGGCAACGTCAGCGCCTGCGGCCCGTCGACCAGCGCGGTGGCCGGGTCGGGGTGGAAATCGACCAGTATCATATTGGCACCGGCAATCACGCCCTGCGCCACCACCTGGCTGATGTCGGTAATGCCATCGGCACCGGCAGCGCGCGTCCCCACCGAGTGCGACGGATCGATACACACCGGCATGCGCGTGAGGCGCTTGACCACTGGCACATGGGCGAAATCGACCATGTTGCGATGCGGGTCGCCCATGTTGGTTTTCATGCCACGCAGACCGAACACAACTTTACGATTGCCTTCGCTGGCAAGGTATTCCGCCGCGTTAAGTGATTCATCCAGGGTGATACCGAAGCCACGCTTGAGCAGCACCGGAAAGCGCTGCTGGCGACCAACAATTTTCAGCAATTCGAAGTTTTGTGTATTGCGCGTGCCGATTTGCAGCATGACGCCGGTGGCATCGCCGGTCTGGTGCAGCGCCTCGAAGATTTCATCCATGTGCGATTCATGGGTGATTTCCATGGCGATGACCTTGATGCCGTACTTGCCGGCCAGCTCGAACACGTACGGCAGGCAATTTTTACCGTGCCCCTGGAATGCATACGGGTTGGTACGCGGCTTGTACGCGCCCATGCGGGTACACACCTGACCGTTGTCGCGTAAGGCCTTGAGCATCTGTTCGACGTGTTCGGGATTGTCCACCGCGCACAGCCCGGCAAATATGTTGAGATTGTCCTGTCCGAAGCGCACGCCGTTGTAATCGAAATGGCTGGGACGCGGATCGCTGGCGTGGTGCCGCCCGAGCACCCGGTATTCTTCTGACACACGCACGGCGCGCTCCACGCCCGGCAGGCTGGTCATGTAATCGAGCGACAGTGCAGCGGTGCTGCCGATCAGATACACCTCGGTGAGCAGCTGCTCGGCGCCCTGTTCCTGATGCACGCGGTATTGAATGTTGGGCAGTTTGTCCAGATAGCCCATCAACTGCTGGTAGATGGGACTATCGGACGGGGTATTGGGCGTAAGAATGAGGATCATGCTGGTCGCTTGCGTTGTCTGGACGAAAACGCAATTGTAACGCAAAGCCCAGCCGGGTTTTTGCCGGGCTTATTGCAGCGGCTAAACGTGCTTATTTTTTGGCGTGCAACGCAGCAATCTGTGCTTCGGCCTGCGCCCAGTCGGCCGAATGGTTGCCTGGCGCAAAGCCGCGTTTTTCGGCGATGTAATACGCGGCTTCGGCCACCATGCGGTAATGCGCCTCAGCGTCAACCACACCGGGTTTGGTTTTGGCAGGGGCTTTTTTGGCTGGTGCAGCAGGTTTGGCGGCCGACTTCGGCGCAGCCTTGGTGGCCGCTTTGGGCTTCGCCTTGACTGCGCTTTCCGCAACTGCAGGCTTGGCTACTTTAGGCTTGGCTGCCGCTTTGGGTTTGGCAGCGGCGGTAACGGTTTTGGCAGCTGTCTTGGGTTTTGCTTTGGATTCGGCCACAATTTCTCTCCTGTTAGTCATGCACTCAATGTAACGCCCGAATTTTACACCTGCGTGAATTTGCCAAAAATATCAGCAATTTACATACCCGGTCAGAATCACCATCAAATCGGCTGTACGACAACCTCGATTCAATCCAATGCACACATTGTGTGCGCAAATCCGGTGGCACGCCCTCAGGCAGTGCCACCCACCGTTAAACCGTCAATGCGCAAAGTGGGTTGTCCGACGCCGACCGGTACGCTCTGACCTTCTTTGCCACAGGTACCCACACCGGGGTCAAGCGCCATGTCGTTGCCGATCATCGACACCCGCGTCAGCACGTCCGGGCCGTTGCCGATCAGCGTGGCGCCTTTGACCGGATAGGTAATCTTGCCGTCTTCGATCATGTAGGCTTCGGCCGCCGAAAACACGAATTTGCCGCTGGTGATGTCGACCTGGCCGCCGCCAAAATTGACCGCATACAAGCCGTGTTTCACCGAGGCGATGATTTCCGCCGGGTCTTTATCGCCGTTGAGCATGTAGGTATTGGTCATGCGCGGCATGGTGATATGCGCAAACGACTCGCGTCGCGCGTTGCCGGTAATCGGCATGCCCATCAGACGGGCATTCAGCGTGTCTTGCAGATAACCTTTGAGGATGCCGTTTTCGATCAGCGTGGTGCATTGCGTGGGATTGCCTTCATCGTCCACATTGAGCGAGCCACGGCGCTGGTGCAGCGTGCCGTCGTCCACCGCCGTCACGCCCGTCGCCGCGACGCGCTCACCGATGCGACCGCTGAACGCCGAACTGCCCTTGCGGTTGAAGTCGCCTTCCAGACCGTGGCCGATGGCTTCGTGCAGCAAAATTCCTGGCCAGCCCGCACCCAGCACCACCGTC
>DZDB01000049.1 GCA_022736605.1 Sideroxydans lithotrophicus | reverse complement strand
AGTTATGAAGCGCGTATTGACGCCCTGCAAAAACGCCTCGACCAGACTGAAAACCGGGTCCAGCAGACCGATGCCAAAAGCGAGCAGGCGGTTCAAGCAGCCAGCGCCGCCGCACAACCTGCCCCCGCCAACGCCAACGCCTTCAACCCGGAAATCGCGCTGATTCTGTCCGGCACCTACAACCACCTGCAACGCGACCCCGACACTTACCAGATCGGCGGCTTCATCCCCAGCGGTGGTGAAGTCGCGCCCGGCCCGCGTAGTTTTTCGCTGGGCGAATCTGAACTGGCTATCAGCGCCAATATCGACCCGCATTTTCGCGGCAACCTGACCGTCGCCCTGACACCGGACAATGAAGCCGAAGTCGAAAACGCCTACATCCAGACGCTCGGCCTGGGCCACGGTCTGTCGTTCAAGGCCGGACGGTTTTTTTCCGCCATCGGCTATATGAACGAGCAACACGCGCACACCTGGGATTTCACCGACGCGTCGTTGCCCTACAAGGCATTTCTCGGCAACCAGTTTGCCGATGACGGCGTGCAGGTCAAGTGGCTCGCGCCGACCACCGACCTGCTGGTCGAACTCGGCGCCGAAATCGGCCGTGGGCGCAGCTTCCCCGCCACCGAACGCAACAGCAACGGCGGCGCGGCGGGCAGCGTATTCGCCCACGTCGGCGGCGATGTCGGGGTGTCGAACAGCTGGCGCGCCGGCCTGTCGTATCTGGGCAGCAGCCCGCGCGAGCGCAGCTACGACGATAGCGACGCACTGGGCAATGCCACCACCAACAGCTTCAGCGGCAGGAGCCATTTGTGGATCGCCGATTTCGTGTGGAAATGGGCACCCAACGGCAACGCCAAGGAAACCAGTTTCAAACTTCAGGGCGAATATTTCCGCCGCAAGGAAACCGGCACGCTCAGTTGCACCGATCAGGCTGGCGCGGGCAATTGCGGCGCAGGCGTTGCCGACAGCTACCAGTCCACCCAGTCCGGCTGGTACCTGCAAGGCGTCTATCAGTTCATGCCGTACTGGCGCGCCGGATTGCGCCATGATCGCCTCACCAGCGGCACGCCACAATTGGGCGCAAGTCTTAATCTCGCCGATTTTGCCGTGCTCACGCCGTATAACCCGCGTCGCAATACGGTCATGGTCGATTACAGTCCGAGCGAATATTCCCGTATCCGCCTGCAATATGCGCGCGACGAAGCCCGTTTCGGCGTCACCGATAACCAGTTCGCGCTGCAATACATCATGAGTCTGGGCGCGCATGGCGCCCACACCTTCTAAGGAGCTGTTCATGCAATCCATTTTGATCCGTTTGTCATCCCTGTCTGCGCTGCTGCTGGCTTTGGTCAGCCCGGCGCACGCCGCCCTCAACGTGCTCGCCTGCGAACCCGAATGGGCGGCGCTGACCCAGGAACTGGGCGGCGACAAGGTCAACGTCACCAGCGCCACCAGCGCCCTGCAAGACCCGCACCGGGTCGAAGCGCGGCCCTCGCTGATCGCGCGCGCGCGCAGCGCGCAATTGCTTGTTTGTACCGGCGCCGAACTGGAAATCGGCTGGCTGCCGGTTTTGCTGCGCGAATCCGCCAACCCGGCAATTCAGCCCGGCCAGCCGGGCAATTTCGAGGCCACCCGCCATGTCACGCTGCTGGAAAAACCCACCCGGCTGGATCGCGCCGATGGCGATGTCCACGCGGCGGGCAATCCGCATATCCAGACCGACCCGCGCAACATTGCCCGCGTCGCGGCGGCGCTCACCCAAACCCTGGCGTATGTCGACCCGGCCAATTCGGCGTATTACGCCAGCCGCTACAGCAGCTTCAAGCCGCGCTGGGACGCTGCCATCGCACGCTGGGAAGTGCAGGCTGCGCCGCTGAAAGGCGTGCCGGTGGTGGTGCAGCACAAGGCCTATCCGTACCTGCAAGCCTGGCTCGGCCTGCGCGAAGTCGCGGTACTTGAACCCAAACCCGGTATTGAACCGAGTGTGGCGTCACTGAGCGCCGTGCTCGCACGGCTCCAGCAGACCCCGGCGAAAATGATCCTGCGCTCGGCCTACAACAGCCCGCGTGCCGCCGACTGGCTGTCCGAGCGCGCCCACATCCCGGTAGTTGAACTGCCTTCTACCGTGGGCGGCACGCCGGGTGCGACCAATTTGTTCGGTCTGTTTGACGACACCATCGCGCGCTTGTTGAAAGCCGACTGATGAACGCGACCGCGCTGGATTTTTCCATCCTGCTGCCCGCACTGCTGGCGGGGGCACTGGTGCTCGCCACGCATGTGCCGCTGGGCCGCGTGGTATTGACGCGCGGCATCGTGTTCATCGACCTGGCCATCGCGCAGATTGCCGGGCTGGGCGTCATCCTCGCCGACAGTCTGGGCTGGGAACCGCAAGGCTGGGGCATGCAGGCAGCCGCACTCGCAGCCGCACTGGTCGGCGCGCTCGGACTGACCTGGAGCGAACGGCGCTGGCCCGACATCCAGGAAGCCCTGATCGGCGTGCTGTTTGTGCTGGCAGCCAGCGCCAGCCTGTTGTTGCTGGCCAACAATCCGCACGGCGGCGAACACCTCAAGGACTTGCTGGTCGGCCAGATTCTCTGGGTCAGCCACGCCCAGCTGATCAGCGCCGCCTTTGTCACCGCAGTGCTCGGTCTGGTTCTGTATGTCACCCGCCAGCGCCTGTCGCGTAGCGGGTTTTATCTGATCTTCGCCTGTGCCATTACCCTTTCCGTACAACTGGTCGGCATTTATCTGGTATTTGCCAGCCTGATCATCCCGGCGCTCGTGATGCGCCACATGGAACGCAAGCGCGGCCTGGCGCTGGCCTATCTGACCGGTTTGCTCGGTTATGCGCTGGGACTGATGGCGTCAGCGCTATTCGATTTACCCGCCGGTGCTGTCATCGTATGGGCAATTGCCCTGATCGGCATGGTCGCCAGTGGACTGGTACGTGCGCTGCGCGCTTGATATTCTTCACCGTTAGCGCCTATCATCACACGATAGAATTCGTGCCCGGTATTCAGCAATTGGATTTTTCATTCTTTCGTAAAGACAAGCCCGCCGCCAAACCTGCCGCAAAAAAAGGCGGCAAGGCTGAGGCCATCGCCGCCATCAATGAGGCGCCCCTGACGGAGGAGCGCTTCGATACCATTGCCGTCCTGAGCGGCGGTATCGACGTGGTGGAAACCGGCGCCAAGCTGGCGCCGGGCATTGAAGAAGCCGCGATGTTTTACGCCAATAACCGCACTGCCGACGCCATCAAGCTGCTGACCGGCTACCTGACATCACGCCATCTGCAAGACGCCCACTGGCGCATGCTGTTCGACCTGTACCACGCCACCCATCAACAGGCCGAGTTTGAACAGCTGGCGCTGGATTACGCGGTCAAATGCGAGACCTCGCCACCCGTATGGCAAAGTGTCGCTAGCGCCGCCGATCAACCGGCTGCCCGTGCCGACAAGGCCGCCAGCGGCCAGATGTTCAGCCTCAAGGGCACGCTGGATCAAGCCAGCGCTGACCGCATTCAGCTGCTCGTCGACGCAACTGCGCACGGCGCAATCCAGCTTGATCTATCGAGTATCAGCACCGTCACGCCGGCCGGTTGTACCCTGCTCAAAAACGCGCTGGCCAAGCTGCAAAAGAAATCCGCCGCCTTGCAGATTGCCAGCGGCGCGCTGGTCAGCCTGCTGCAACAACTCATCCAGGATCCGGCGCAGCGCGATCCGGCACATTGGCTATTGCTACTCCAGTTGTACCAGATGCAGGGCAAGCTTGCAGAGTTCGAAGACCTCGCGGTCGATTATGCCGTCACCTACGAAGTCTCACCGCCATCCTGGGAAACGCCGCGCGCCGTCGCGCAAACTATGGCCGCGCCGCCCGCCGCAGCCGAACCCGAGATTGCGCCGAACACGTATGCCATGCACGGTGCCATCACTGGCAGCAGCACCGCTGTGTTTGCCGAATTTCAATCGTTTGCGGCGCGCCACAGTGACGTCACGCTCGACCTGGGCGGCGTGCCACGGGTCGAATTCTCCAGCGTCAACCTGTTCATGGAGGCGCTCATGGCGCTGCTGCAGACCGGCAAACAGGTGCGCATCGTCAACGGCAACGAAATGGTCAACGTGGTATTGATCGTCATGGGCGTCGATCAGATGGCCGAGGTCGTGCGCCGCAAATAAACGCCGCCGGGCGCTTGAGATTATCCGCAGCGTCCCCATCTAGCACTACTCGTATTTCCGGAAAGATCCCGCAATGGAGCAATATCGTGGCACCACCATCCTGTCGGTGCGGCGCGGCACGCAGGTCGCGCTCGGTGGCGATGGCCAGGTCACCCTCGGCAACATCGTCATCAAGGGTACGGCGCGCAAGGTACGGCGCATTTATCAGGACAAGATCCTCGCCGGATTCGCCGGCGGCACAGCCGACGCCTTCACCCTGTTTGAACGCTTTGAAGCCAAGCTCGACAAGCACCAGGGCAATTTATTGCGCTCTGCGGTAGAGCTCGCCAAGGACTGGCGCACCGACCGTGTGCTGCGTCGGCTTGAAGCCATGCTGGCAGTCGCCGACAGTGAGCACTCGCTTATCATTACCGGCAACGGCGATGTGCTGGAGCCGGAATACGGCATCGTCGCCATCGGCAGCGGCGGCGCTTACGCCCAGGCTTGCGCCCGGGGTCTGCTGGAAAACACGGAACTGCACGCGCGCGACATCGTCGCCAAATCGCTCGCCATCACCGGCGACCTGTGCATTTACACCAATCAGAATCACGTCATCGAAGTGCTGGAATAGCCATGTCAACCATGACCCCGCAGGAAATTGTCCACGAGCTCGACAAACACATCATCGGCCAGCATGCCGCCAAGCGCGCCGTCGCGGTTGCACTGCGCAACCGTTGGCGGCGCGCCCAGGTCGCTGCGCCGCTGCGCCATGAAATCACACCGAAAAACATCCTGATGATCGGCCCAACCGGGGTCGGCAAGACCGAAATCGCCCGCCGTCTGGCACGCATCGCCGACGCGCCGTTCATCAAGGTCGAAGCGACTAAATTCACCGAAGTCGGCTACGTCGGCCGCGATGTCGATTCCATCATCCGCGACCTGATGGAAACCGCCATCAAAGACCTGCGCGGCCAGGACATGGCGAAACACAAACTGCGCGCCGAAGACGCCGCCGAGGAACGTGTGCTCGACGCCCTGCTGCCGCCCGCACGTGACGTGTCGCAACAGCTGGGCATAGAACCAGCCGTCAGGCCGGACGAATCCGCCACGCGGCAGAAATTCCGCAAGATGCTGCGCGAGGGTCAGCTCAACGACAAGGAAATCGAGATTGACGTCGCCGCCATGCAACCCGGCGCGCAGATTTTCGCGCCGCCCGGCATGGAAGATCTGACCAGCCAGATTCAGGGCATGTTCCAGAACATGGGCAGCACGCGCCGCAAAACGCGCAAGCTGAAAATTGTCGAGGCGATGAAGCTGTTGACCGAGGAAGAAGCTGCGCAGCTGGTCAACGAGGAAGACATCAAGCAGCGTGCACTGGAAAACGTCGAGCAGAACGGCATTGTGTTCCTCGACGAAATCGACAAGATCACCAGCCGCAACGAAGCCAGCGGCGGTGAAGTGTCGCGCCAGGGCGTGCAGCGCGACTTGCTGCCGCTGGTCGAAGGCACCACCGTCACCACCAAATACGGCATGGTCAACACCGACCACATCCTGTTCATCGCCAGTGGCGCGTTTCACCTCGCCAAACCTTCCGACCTGATTCCCGAACTGCAGGGTCGTTTTCCGATCCGGGTCGAGTTGACGTCGCTGGCAGTGGCAGATTTCGAGGCGATTCTGACCGCCACCGACGCCTGCCTCACGCGCCAGTATCAAGCGCTGCTGGCAACCGAAGGCGTCGATGTCCAGTTCACCCCCGAGGGCATCCGCCGTCTCGCCGAGATTGCGTTTCAGGTCAACGAAACCACCGAAAACATTGGCGCGCGCAGGCTGCATACGGTGATGGAACGGCTGCTGGAAGAAGTCTCGTTTGAAGCCGGCAAACATAACGGCCAACAAATCAGCGTTGACGCAGCGTTTGTCGATGCACGGCTGAAACTGCTGGCGGTGAGCGAGGATCTGGCGCGTTACGTCCTGTAATGCCTTAATGATGCGCCGCATTCATGCGTTTTTGCAGCACGGCAATCAGCAACAACAATACAAACGACACCCCCAGCAACACCAGCGCGTAGCGATGCGCGCTGGTGTAATCAAGCGACTGGGTTAAATCGTAGAGTGCAATCGACGCGACCCGCGTCTCGCCCGCCAGATTGCCGCCGAGCATCAGCACCACGCCAAATTCCCCCAGCGTATGCGCGAACGCCAGCCCGGTACCGGCAAAAATCCCGGCACGTGCCCACGGCAGACGGATGTGCCAGAGCGTACGCCAGCTACCCGCACCGAGCGCTGCGGACGCCTCCAGTAATTCCCTGGGGATGCTGCGCAGCGCCGCCTGATACGGCTGCACCGCAAACGGCAGGCTGTAAATAATCGAACCGAGCACCAGTCCGGGGAAAGAAAACGCCAGCGTCTGGCCAAACGCGCCCAGCCAGGCGTGGCCGAGCGGCGCCTGCGGTGCGAATGCCACCAGCAGATAAAAACCGATCACCGTCGGCGGCAGCACGATGGGCAGCGCAATCAGCGCTTCGAGTAAAAACCGCCCGCGCCAGCGCGTCTGGTTGAGCCAGTGCGCCAGCGGCAAGCCGATCAGCCAGAGCAGCGCAGCGGTAATGCTGGCCAGCTCAAGGCTTAAAAAAAACGCCTGCCACAGCGGCCAGGGCAGCCCCAGCCAGCTCATTTGGGCGCGACAAACCCAAAGCGTTGCAGGACAACGCGCGCATCAGCACTGCCAAGATAAGCCACATACTGGCGCGCCAGTTCACTTGACGCTCCGGCACGGGTGAGCACCGCCGCCTGTACCAGCGGTGGATAAAGGTTGGCGGGCAGTTCCACCCAACGCCCCACGCCGTGCAGCGTCGGGCCGGACAACAGCGACACCGCGACGATGCCGGCGTCAACATTGCCGCTTTGCACGAACTGCGCGGTCTGCGCGATGTTTTCACCCAATACCAATTTGGGCTGAAGCTGATTCCAGATGCCATATTTATTCAACGCCGCCTCGGCCGCGCGCCCATACGGCGCGTGTGCCGGATTGGCAATGGCGACACGCGTGACGCGGGCGTCGGTCAGCGCGGCTAAGCCCTGTTTAAGATTGAATTCGGGCTTGAGCGTCCACAGTGCAATGCGCCCGGTGCCGTAGACCCGGTAGCTGTCAGCAACGGCAAAGCCTTTGGCAATCAGCTCTCTGGGGTATTTTTCATCGGCTGACATGAATACCTGAAACGGTGCGCCATTCTGGATTTGCGCATAAAAATTGCCCGACGACCCCAGGCTCACTTTGAACTCGACACCCGGATGTGCCGCGCTGAAACGCTGGTTAATCTCGGGCAAGACAAACGCCAGGTCTGCGGCTGCCGCCACCCGCAGCGTTTCCGCCTGCGCCGACGCGCATACGGCCCCCATGAGCAGCGCGCCACCCAGGCTAAAAAGCGGATTGAATCGCATGCTTGCATCCTTCGTTATATTTTAAAAAGCATAGCGATATTATCAGGGGCATGCCCGCACCGCCATAAGACTTCGATATGGCACTATAAAAAGCGCCGTTAAGCGCGATGCGCGCATCCCGGTAGAATGTTGCGATACCCACCCGCACCTGGAGATTTTCATGGCCACACGTGACAGCCTCAGCGCCCAAGCCGCATCCTGCAACAGCCCGGAAGAATGGGCCGCCTTGGCCCACCAGGCGCTGGCCGAACCGGCCGACACCGCCTACGCCAAAGAACTGATGGACGGCATCGTCGGCGACTGCCAGTTCACCAAGGATCTGGTCGCCGTGGCAACGGTATACAAAGCGCTGGGCGACGATGCGCAGGCGGCCGAGTTGATGCAGCAGGCTGAAGACTATTGCATGAGCGGCGAGGAGCAGATCGCGCTGGCCGAAGGCAAGTTCAAGGTAATGGGCGACAAAGCCGGTGCGATTGCCGCCTACGAGCAGGCGCTGAAAGAAATCAATAACGTTGCACCGCTGCTGGCGTTGGCCAAGACCGTCATCGACGTGACCGGCGACAAGGAATTCGCCAAAAAAATCTACTCAAAAACAGAAACCAAGATTGAAACCGTCGCGGCCAAGGCGGCGGAATACGTCAAACTCGGCCAGGCTGCGAGTGCCGATATGGGCGACCCGGCATTCGTCGCCGAACTGTACGAACGCGCCGCCAGCAAGCTCAGCGCACCTGCTGACTTGCTGCTGCTGGCCAACTCAATGAATGACCCGACGCGCGCCAAACCGCTCTACGCCAAGGTGCTCGAAGGCAGCGCTGACGTGCAAAGTCTGGGCAAACTGCTGGAAGCGGCGCAAGCCGCCAACGACGCTGATTTCGTCAAACTCATCCTCGACAAAATGGCCGGGCTGGCCAGCACCACGCCAGAACTGCTATCGCTGACCGAGGGCTACATGGCAGTGAGTGACGCCGCCAGCGCAAGCAAAACGCTCGATGCTGCCGAAGAAAAAGTCACCAGCGCCGACGAGATGCAGCGCGTCGTCGATGCCACTGCCAAACACTTTGCAAACGACGCAGAGCGGCTTGAGCGCGGCAAGCAGAAGCTGGAAAAACGCCGTGCCAATCAGGCGCGCTACGTTGAGTTCCAGACGCTGGAAAACGCGCTCACCAGCGTCAAAGCCACGCTGCATCTGGCCGACCGTGTGGCAGCAGAGCTGGCCGATGCATCCTATGCCACCAAGTTGATCCAGCGTGCCGAAAACATGCTGGCGGAAGAATCGTTCCAGTTTGGCCGCACCCAGCCGCTGATTGTCGCCATCGACCAGCACACCGACGACACCGCCTGGCTGGCGCGCGTACTGGATGACTGCGCCAGCAAAATCACCTACTTCATCTGGTTCAAGGAATTGGTGCATACCGCCACACATCTGGCACGCCACCCAGCGCTGGGTCGTGAAAAAGCACGTACCTACCTGCAACAATGGGAAGCCAAACTAAAAGAGAACAACGCCAGCGTCTACGATTACACCAAACTGGCGCAAGTTGTCATCAGCGATCTATCCGACGCCAGTTGGGGCAGCATGCTGCTGGGCACCGCCAAAACCCACGCCAGCGACCATTACGCGCTGGCGCACATCGCGCACCTCACCACCCAGGCAGGCGATAGCGCCGGTGCCGACGCCCTGTATCTGCAAGCTGCGGCGGCGTGTAAAACCGGCGACGCCTGCCTGCAATTGCAGCATCGTCTGAAATCCTACCTGCTGCCCGACGCCCAGCAAAGAACCCTATACGCCGCCTGCGGCAAAAGCATGACGACCCCCGCCGACAAGCTGCGCTGGGTCGAAGGCATCGACGACGGCTTTCACGACAAGGTTTGGGCGTCGCAAGCCTACGCTGAAATCGAAACCGGGCTCAGCGGCACGGACCGGGCACGTCTTGAACAATCGCGGAAGAGCCGGGTAGGAAATGCGCTGTATCCGTATCGCCGTCATGCGGCATGAGGCCATTGACCCTGGCTCGACCAGCCGGGGTGATGGCATGAATAGCAAGCGGACACATCACATGATGCGACTGTGGCTGGGACAACTTCCCCTGGCTGCGACCGTGTATTGACTCAATTTTCATTGATTTGACATCCACAACCGCAGGTCTTGCTGCGGTTGTTTCATTTCTGCATACGACCTGCGCTAACGCGAAAGGGTTTTATGCGCACCGTTTCTACAGCGCCCTCATCGAAACGCCCATTCTGGCTCGGCGTCGGTTTTGCCTTGCTCGCAGCCGTCGGCTTCTCAGCCAAGGCGATACTGGTCAAGCTCGCCTACCAGGAGCACGTCAATGCCATCACCCTGCTGTCACTGCGCATGGCTTTTTCTGTACCGGCGTTTATCGCCGTGGCGCTTTGGTCGAACCGCACTCAGGGGCTGGCTCCGCTCTCGCGGCGTGACTGGTTTGCCGTACTCGGCTTGGGGCTGGTTGGCTATTACCTCGCCAGCTATCTGGATTTCGTCGGCCTGCAATACATCTCGGCAGGGCTGGAACGTCTGACGCTCTTCCTCTATCCGACCCTGGTCGTGCTGCTGTCGGCATGGTGGTTCAGACATGCCATCGGTCGCCGCGAGCTGGCCGCCTTGGCGCTTAGCTATGCGGGCATTGCGCTGGTGGTGCACGATGCTACGCTGCTGCATGGCCACATCGCACTGGGCATGACGATGGTATTCGGGAGCGCGCTGGCCTACGCCATCTACCTGATCGGTGCCGGGCGCGTCATGGCGCGCATCGGCACCATGCGTTTCACCGCCTACGCCTTGACCGTATCGTGTCTCGCCAGCCTGCTGCAATTCGGCCTGACACAGCCCTTGTCAGCGCTGCATCTAACCGGTCGGGTGTATGGATTAAGTCTGGGCATGGCGCTGTTTTCCACCGTGCTGCCTGCATTTTTGCTCAGTGCCGCAATGCGCCGTATTGGCGCAAAACACACTGCCCTGATCGGTGCAATCGGACCGGTAGCGACGATTTATCTGGCCTACGTTTTCCTTGATGAGACCATTTCCTCACTGCAAATCACCGGATCTATATTGGTACTGTGTGGCGTCATGATGGTGAGCCTGGGTAAGCGTACGCCTGCTTGACCAATCGTTATACATATAAGAATATAACGATTCTGATTTTATCCGTTTGCCGCCATGAAAACCGCCACCGCTCCCGACCTTGAACCACGCTCAACGCCACTGGAAATCAGTCTGAACACCGCGCTGGAATTGCGCCGCCTCAAGCTCGCCTGTCTGATCGATATCCGCCAGACATTTGAACTGGAAATCGAAGGTGAAATACCGGGTGCGTGCGCCTTGCCTTTGTTTCGCTTCAAGCAATTACTGGGCCACGCACTGACCGAAGATGAACAGGAAATTCTCGATGGCGACATCCCGGAAGCCCAGGATATTCAGCACTTTTTTAGCTTGATTAATCGACTGCATTACACCAAGGACTGCATTCTGGTGTGCGTCTGCAACAGCGGTCGACGCAGCCTGCATGCAGCGCAACTGTTGCGCTCACTGGGCTTTGATCGGGGATTTTCGCTGGCAGGTGGTTACCGCGTACTCAAACCATTATTGATGGATGAGATAGCCTTGCCGCACCCGATTTGTGCTGCGTAACCGACATCAGTTGCGCACGGGATTTTTGGCCAGTTTGCGTTGCAATGTGCGCCGGTGCATGCTCAATGCGCGCGCGGTGGCGGAGATGTTGTTATCATTTTCTATCAGCACGCGCTGAATGTGCTCCCACTCCAGCCGCCCGACCGATGGCGGTTTTGGGTTCAGGCTGATATCGGCATTGCCATCATTGCGGTAGAGCGCAGCGATAATTTCATCAACTTCTGCGGGTTTTGCCAAATAATGCGTGGCACCCAGCTTGATGGCTTCTATCGCCGTGGCGATACTGGCATAGCCTGTGAGCATGACGATGCGGGTATTTTCATCCAGCTGCTTGAGTAACACGACCAGCTGCAAACCACTGTCGCCGGGCAGTTTCAGATCGACCACGGCGTATTCTGGGGCATTCTGATTGGCCAGCATCACCGCTTCGTTGACGTCTGCCGCACTGGTCACAGCAAATCCACGCTTCACCAATGCCCTGCCCAGCACCGTACGAAATGTCACGTCGTCATCCACTAACAGCAGGCTTGGTAGATCTTCTGGCATGTCTAGCTTCCCATTTGGCCATGTAACGGCAGGCTCACCGCCACCTGCGTACCGCCTCCCGGCCTCGGCAACATGCGCACGCTGCCGCCTAGTCGCTCGAGCGTCGCGTTGGCCAGAAACAAGCCCAATCCCAAGCCGCCCTCTGTCTGCCGGGTCGTAAAAAATACCTCTCCCGCACGCTGTAAGGCAGCCTGATCAAACCCTCTGCCGCGATCGAGTATGTCAAGCTGAAGCAG